>NZ_DASRTS010000004.1:0-8743 GCF_035655815.1 Lysobacter sp. | reverse complement strand
CCCGATCCAGCCGCAGGACGTCCCGGCCGCCGCCATCGTCGGCGACGCGGACGCAGTGCGCCGATTGCTCGACCTGGGACTGCCGGTGGACGCCACCGACGCGCAGGGCTGCACCGCGCTGTTGCGCGCCGCGGGCGGTGGTCATCGTGCCGTCGTCGACCTGCTGCTGGCGCGCGGCTCCGACCCGCAGCTCACCGCGCACTCTGGCGCGACGCCGCTGTCGGCCGCGGTGAGCATGCGCCACGCCGAGATCGTCGACCGCCTGATCGCCGCGGGCGCACCACTGGAACAGCGCCTGCCGGGCGATCTCACCGTGCTGATGGTGGCCTGCGCGCTGGGCCTGACCGACCTGGCCGCGCGCCTGCTCGCCGCCGGCGCGGACGTGCAGGCCTGCGACTCGCAGGGCCGCCAGGCGCTGCACTGCGCCGCGATGTACGGCTTCAACGCACGCGAGCGCTCGCGCCTGGTCGCGCTGTTCGACACGTTGCTGCTGGCCGGGGTGGATGCCGACCAGCCGGCTGCGGGTGCGACGCCGCTGTTGCTGTTGCTGGGCGCGCGTGCGGAACCGGGCAGTGCGGCCGACGAGGACGTGCTGATCGCCGGCCTGCAGTTGCTGATCGATCACGAGGCCTCACTGGACGCCAAGGACCCGCGTGGCTTCGGCCCGCTGCACCTGGCGGCGCTGCACGGCCTGCTGCGCGTGGTGCAGTTCCTGCTGCGCGCCGGCGCCGACCCGGACCTGCGCGACTCGCTCAACCGCACCCCGCGCGAGATCGCGGTGATGCGCGGCTTCATCGACATCGCGGCCGAATTCGCACCGCCCTCGCCAGGCCAGAACGTGTCGATGGCGAGGTTCCTGCGCGAACCGCGCTGAGCTTTTTTGACGCGGATTACGCGGAAGAAGCGGACAAGGCCGATAAGGCGCATCCGAAGAAAATCACGCTGTGCGCCGGGTGCCGGCGCTGCAGATCGACCGGCGCCTGCATGCTAAGTCCGATACATCTGCGTCAATCCGCCTTTTCCGCGTAATCCGCGTCAAAAGAAGAGCGCTCACTCTTCCTCGTCGCCCAGCTGCGTCTCGCTGCGCGTCGCATCGGCGATCTCGTTGAGCACGCCTTCGCCCTGGTCGGCGTTGAACAGCTCCTCCAGCTCGCGACGCGCATCCTGCGTGGACTGCAACAGCGCGTCCTCGTCGTCACGGATCAGGTACTGCGCGCGCAGCAGGCGCGCGTCGTGGTCGCGGAACCGCTCGGCGTGGTCGCGCGCCACGTCCTCGGGAATGCCCAGTTCCACCAGCACCTTCTCGCCCATCTTCAGGCTGCTGTAGAACGTCTCGCGCAAGGCGCGCGCGCCCAGGTCCATCAGCTCCCATGCATGGCGACGATCGCGTGCCCGCGCGAATACCGTCGCGTCCGGGTACAGATGCCGGATCGTCCGCACGGTGTGCAGGCTTTCCTCGACGCCGTCGATGGCGATGACGAACACCTTCACGTGTTCGGCTCCCGCCGACCGCAACAGTTCGTGCTTGGCCGGGTCGCCGTAGTACACCGGATTGCCGAAGCGCCGCACGAAATCGACCTGGTCGGCGCTGTGCTCGATCGCGATGAAAGGCGTCTTCTGCGCCACCAGCAGGCGCGCCACGATCTGCCCGAAGCGGCCAAAGCCGGCGATCAGCACCTGCGGATGCGTGTCCGGGATCGAGTCGAACGCACGCGGCGGTTCCTTGCGCGGATTGGCTGACAGCACGCGTGCGATGCCGATCACGATCAGCGGGGTCAACGCCATCGAGATACCCACGGCCGCGACCACGCGGTCGCGCGTGGGATCGTCGATGAGGTTCGCCTTCACCGCTTCATGGAACACCACGAACGCGAACTCGCCGCCCAGCGCCAGCACCGCGCCCAGGCGCAACGATTCGCGCGCATCCAGCCCGCCCGGACGCTGGCCGACGAAGTAGAGGATGGTGAACTTCACCAGCAACAGGGCGACGGTCAGGCCGACGATCAGCAGCGGCTCGGCCAGCACGCGCTGCAGGTCGATGCTCATGCCCACGGCCATGAAGAACAGACCCAGCAGCAGGCCCTTGAACGGGTCGATCTGGGCTTCGAGTTCGTGGCGGTATTCGGAATCGGCCAGCAGCACGCCGGCCAGGAACGCGCCCAGGCCCGCGGACAGCCCCGCGCCCTGCATGATCCAAGCGGTGCCCAGCACCACCAGCAGCGAGGCGCCGGTGAAGACCTCCGGCATCTGCGCGCGCGCAACCACGCGGAACATATGGCGCAGCAGCACCCGCCCGCCGATCACCACCGCCGCGATCGCGCCAAGCGCCTTGAGCACCTCTTCCCAGCCCAGCTCGGTGTCCACGGCCGCGCCGCGCCCGAGCAGCGGAATCGCGGCCAGCAATGGAATCGCTGCCAGATCCTGGAACAGCAATACCGCGAAGCTCAGCCGGCCGTGATCGGTGGTTAGCGCCTTGCGTTCGGACAGCAACTGCAGGCCCACCGCCGTGGAAGAGAACGCCAGCCCCATGCCGACCGCCAGCGCCGCTTCCCACGAAAGCCCCACGACCATCGCCGCAGCGCCGATGACCAGCGTGGACAGAACCACCTGCGCACCGCCTGCGCCGAAGATCGGCCTGCGCATCACACGCAGGCGCGCCGGCGACAGCTCCAGGCCGATCACGAACAGCAGCATCACCACGCCGATTTCCGACGCGGCCAGCACCGGCTCGGCATTGGCGACGAACCGCAACCCGTACGGCCCCAGCACCACGCCGGCGACCAGATAGCCGAGCACCGCCCCCAGCCCGAAGCGACGGAACACCGGAACCGCGATCACCGCGGCCAGCAGGAATACCAGAGCAAGTTCCAGACCGCCGCCGTGCATCGTGTCCTCCGTTTAGTTCGATTATGCCCGCCCCGTCCGCGCCTTCGTTGCTATAGCCTTGGCGAATCCGCGCCAGGGAGGCGCGATGGGGGAGGGGAAATGGGCAAGTGGAGTTGCAGCCTCGCGTTCGCATTGGCGCTGTGGGCGGTCGTGGGCTGCGCGCAAGCCGCCGGCACCCGCGCCGACGTGCGCAAGCAGGTTGAGGCCAGCATGCTGTTGCAGGGCACGCTGGACATCGATGAAGCGGGCGGAGTGACCGGCTATCAGCTCAAGCAGGCAGACGCGCTTCCGAAGGCGATGCTGGACTTCGTCGACCGCCGCATCCGCATGTGGCGATTCGAACCGGTGCAGGTGGACGGGAAGATCGTCCGCGCACGAGCACCCATGCTGCTGCGGTTGGTCGCCCAGCGTGCCGACGAAAACTATCTGCTGCGCATTGCGGGTGCGTCTTTCGGCAATGTGGAGAAAGAGGACGAGTCCGCGCGTCCGCGCGGCAAGTTGCGCCCGCCCGAGTATCCGGGCGCCGCGAACGCCGCCGGCGTTGGCGGCACCGTCTACGTGGTGGCGCGCATCGGGCCTGATGGCGTAGTCCAGGACGCCGTCGCCGAACAGGTCAACCTGCGTGCAGTCGGAACGGTCAGGGAGATGGAGATGTACCGCGCGATGCTGGCTGATTCGGCGCTCGCCGCAGCACGCCGATGGCGATTCGATTATCCGACGCGAGGCGAGGACGCGCAGTTGCCGTTCCTGTCTGTGCGCGTGCCGGTGGAATTTGTGCACTGGCATCAGGGACAGGAAGAGCCTGGCAAGTGGTATGCCTATGTACCCGGGCCGCGCCAACGCGCCCCTTGGCTCTCGCAGGACTCGGAGTGGGCGGACGGCGATGCATTGGCGGCCGGCGGCGTCTATCCGGTCGGCAAAGGCCCCAAGCTGCTGACCCCACTGGGCGATTCCTGAGCGCAACTGAGGTTCCACGCAGTTCGAACGATCAAGGAGGAGAAGATGAGCCGTTTTGCATGGTTGCTTGGCGTTTCCCTGTTGTGCGTGGATGCGCGTGCGGCCGAGGCCGACGCCTCGGGTCCGACGGTGGTGTTCACGCAGGTCGCGCTGGACGTCGATGCGACCGGTCGAGTGGTGAAGGCCGAGCCCGATGCGCAACTCGCCCCGGTATTGCGCGAGCCCGCCCGCAAGGCCGCCATGGGCTGGCGCTTCGCCCCGATCACCGAGCACGGCAAGGCCGTGGCGGGGACGACGTACGCGAACATGCGGCTGTGCCTCGTGCCAGACGGCGATGCCTTCAACGTGGCCGCCGACCTGATCGGCAATGGTCCCGGCACCGTCCAGAGCGCGCGCATTCCGCTACTGCCTCCGCCGCCCAAAGGGCTGCCGGAGGGTGTCGAGTTCAGCGCCAAGGTTCGCTATCAGGTGAAGCCCGACGGTCGGGCGACGCTGCAATACGCCGAGCTGGCTGACCCGATGCAGCAGGCCCGCAACGGCACGACGTGGCGGCGGCATGTCTCGCAATGGCTCTCGAAGCGACGTTTCATGCCCGAAGTAGTCAATGGGACGCCCGTCGCGACAGTCGTGGATCTGCCGCTCACCTACGAACTGCGTGGGCTGGGTTCGTTGCAGGAAGTACAGCGCAAGGTGGCCGAGCGGAATGCCGAACACGCGCAGCAGGTCTGTCGCGTCGCGGCCGGGGAAGCGCAGAATCGTGCGGTGGCGGTGGACAGCCGTTTCACGCGAGCTGGAGAAGGTTGAGGCGCCAGTGTCACGATTTGAATGACACATGGCTCCAAACAAAAACGCCCCGCAATGCGGGGCGTTTTTCTTGACGAGCGCCAGATGCCTCAGCGCTTCATCGAGCTGAAGAACTCGTCGTTGGACTTGGTCGTCTTCATCTTGTCCAGCAGGAACTCCATCGCGCCGATTTCGTCCATGCCGTGCAGCAGCTTGCGCAGGATCCAGATCTTCTGCAGCAGTTCCGGCTCGATCAACAGGTCCTCGCGGCGCGTGCCGGAGCGATTGATGTTGATGGCCGGGTAGACGCGCTTCTCGGCGATGCGGCGATCCAGGTGCACTTCGGAGTTGCCGGTGCCCTTGAACTCTTCGTAGATCACCTCGTCCATCTTGCTGCCGGTGTCGATCAGCGCGGTGGCGATGATGGTCAGCGAGCCGCCTTCCTCGACGTTGCGGGCCGCGCCGAAGAAACGCTTCGGACGGTGCAGCGCATTGGCGTCGACACCACCGGTCAGCACCTTGCCCGAGGACGGCACGACGTTGTTGTACGCGCGCGCCAGGCGGGTGATGGAGTCGAGCAGGATGACCACGTCCTTCTTGTGCTCGACCAGGCGTTTGGCGCGTTCGATCACCATCTCGGCGACCTGCACGTGGCGGCCGGCGGGTTCGTCGAAGGTGGACGAGACGACTTCGCCGCGCACGGTGCGCTGCATTTCGGTGACTTCTTCCGGACGCTCGTCGACGAGCAGCACGATCAGGTGCACGTCCGGATGGTTGCTGGTGATGGCCGTGGCCACCTGCTGCATCATCATCGTCTTGCCCGCCTTGGGCGGCGAGACGATCAGCGCGCGCTGGCCTTTGCCCTGCGGCGCCATCAGGTCGAGGATGCGGCCGGTGATGTCCTCGGTCGAACCGTCGCCGCGCTCCAGGCGGAAGCGCTTGCGCGGGAACAGCGGCGTGAGGTTCTCGAACAGGACCTTGTTCTTGCTCGCTTCCAGCGGCTCGCCGTTGATCGTGTCGACCACGGCCAGGGCGAAGTAGCGCTCGCCGTCCTTCGGCCAGCGGATGCGGCCGGACAGGTGGTCGCCGGTGCGCAGGTTGAAGCGGCGGATCTGGCTGGGCGAGATGTAGACGTCGTCCGGGCCGGCCAGGTAGCTGGCCTCGGCCGCGCGCAGGAAGCCGAAGCCGTCCGGCAGGATTTCCAGCACGCCGTCGGCGGCGACGCCCTCGCCGTGGCGGGTGAGCACCTTCAGGACCGCGAAGATCACGTCCTGCTTGCGGGCGCGGGCGACGCCTTCCTGGATCTGCAGCTGGTCGGCGATGTCCAGCAGCTTCGGCGTGGGCATCCGCTTCAGGTCGCCCAGCGAGTACTGCGGGAAGCCTTCCGGCACCTGCGGATGCGGGCGCGGCACGAACTGCTCGTTGTTGCCGCCCTCGTCCTGCATGCCGCCGTTCTGGTCGCGGTAGCGTTCGCGCTGGCGGTCGCGTCGGTTGCGGAAGCGCTCGCGACGGTTGCCGCGTCCGCCTTCGAAGTTCTCGCGACCCTCACGCGGCTGGCCGCCTTCGCCGCCTTGGGCGGGCGCGCTGTCGCCGCGCGGCTCGGCCGGCGCCTGTGGGGCGGCCGGTGCCGGCGCTTCGGCGGCGGGGGCGGGTGCGGGGGTTTCCGCGCGCGGCGCGGGTGCGCTCTCGGCGGCAGCGGCTACGGCCGGAGCGTTGTCGGCGGCCTTGCTCACGCGTGCCTTGCGCACGCGCTTCTCGGCGGTGTCGCCAGCGTCTGGGGTGTTATCGGACAAGCAGGGAATCCTCGCTAAGCGGCGAGCGCTCGCAGACGGCGAGCGGAACGTCAGGGACGAATGGTTTCGAGAGGGGGTGCGGCGATGACGGGTCTTTCGACGATTAGGTCGTGGACGGTCGGAAGCGCCGGGTGACAGGAAAACTAGCACTGCCTTTGCGCGCCGGCAAGCGCCGGGACAGGAGGCGTTCACGTGGCCCCGCGGGTTCGCGGCGGCCTTGTGGCCGGCGCCCGCGAACGGCGGACGCGGCCGGATACATCTAAGGAGTGCCCGTCAGGCGATCAGAGCGCCTTGTCGAGCATCTGCGCCAGCTGGGCCTTGCCCACGGCGCCGATCTGGGTGGCCTGGACCTGGCCGTTCTTGAACAGCAGCAGCATGGGGATGGAGCGCACGTGGTACTTCATCGCCGTGGAACGGTTGTGGTCGACGTTGACCTTGGCGATCTTGACCTTGCCCTCGTAGGCCTCGGCGAGCTCGTCCAGGGCCGGGGCGATCATCTTGCACGGGCCGCACCATTCGGCCCAGAAATCGACCAGCACGGGTTCGGACGACTGCAGCACGGAGGCGTCGAAATCGGCATCGCCGACGTGCAGAATTTTTTCGCTCACGGGGATCTCCTGCGGATGGTTCGCCGGCCGGACGGCCTCTGGCCGCCCCGCCCGGCGGGGTCTGCGGCCCGGTTCCGGCGTTGCCGGTTCGGGCGTTACGGTAAACTGGGGCGTTTCGAGGCGACTTCAAGCCCATCTCAGGGTCGGTCGCCGAACTCTCCGAGCCGGCCCCGAGCGGGCCCGGCCCCGGCAGTCTGCGATGCGGACAGCCACCCACGCAAGCGCGCCAACGCAACTCTGCATGCCGCAACTGCACGGCGCGCGCGGACAGTCCAAGCTGATGAGCGACAAGCCTTTAACCGACGTTTCCTTTTCTTCCTTCGATCTGCATCCCAGCCTGCTGGCCGGCCTTGAAGCGGCCGGATTCACGCGTTGCACGCCGATCCAGGCGCTTACCCTGCCGATCGCCCTGCAGGGCCGCGATGTCGCCGGCCAGGCGCAGACCGGCACCGGCAAGACGCTGGCCTTCCTGGTGGCGGTGATGAACCGCCTGCTGACCCGCCCGGCCCTGGCCGAACGCAAGCCCGAGGACCCGCGTGCGCTGATCCTGGCGCCGACGCGCGAGCTCGCCATCCAGATCCACAAGGATGCGGTGAAGTTCGGCTCCGACCTGGGCCTGAAGTTCGCCCTGGTCTACGGCGGCGTCGACTACGACAAGCAGCGCGAGCTGCTGCAGAAGGGCGCCGACGTCATCATCGCCACGCCCGGCCGCCTGATCGACTACGTCAAGCAGCACAAGGTCGTGTCGCTGCACGCCTGCGAGATGTGCGTGCTGGACGAAGCCGACCGCATGTTCGACCTGGGCTTCATCAAGGACATCCGCTTCCTGCTGCGGCGCATGCCCATCCGCACCGAGCGCCAGACGCTGCTGTTCTCGGCCACGCTCAGCCACCGCGTGCTGGAGCTGGCCTACGAGCACATGAACGAGCCGGAAAAGGTCGTCGTCGAGACCGAGTTCATCACCGCGGCCAAGGTGCGCCAGAAGGTCTACTTCCCGGCCGACGACGAGAAGATCCCGCTGCTGCTGGGGCTGCTCTCGCGCAGCGAGGGCGCGCGCACGATGGTGTTCGTCAACACCAAGGCGTTCGTCGAACGCGTGGCGCGCGCGCTGGAGAAGGGCGGCTACCGCGTCGGCGTGCTGTCCGGCGACGTGCCGCAGAAGAAGCGCGAGACGCTGCTGAACAAGTTCCAGAAGGGCCAGCTGGAAATCCTCGTCGCCACCGACGTGGCGGCGCGTGGCCTGCACATCGACGGCGTGTCGCACGTCTACAACTACGACCTGCCGTTCGATGCCGAGGACTACGTCCACCGCATCGGCCGCACCGCCCGCCTGGGCGCGGAAGGCGACGCAATCAGCTTCGCCTGCGAGCGCTACGCGATGTCGCTGCCGGACATCGAGGCCTACATCGAGCAGAAGCTGCCGGTGTCGGCGGTGGAACCCGACCTGCTGGTGGCGATCCCGCGTCCGCCGCGCGAAGTGCCGGAAGGCGCCGAGGGTGAGCAGGAAAGCATCGGCGCGATCTTCAAGGAAGCGCGCGAGCAGCGCGCCGCCGACGAGGAGCGTCGTGGCGGTGGCCGCAAGGGCGCTGGTGGTGGTCGTCGCAGTGGCGGACGCGGCGAAGGGCGTGGTGAGGGCCGTCGCAGCGAAGGCGGCCGTGACGGAGCGCCGCGCGGCGAACGCAAGCCGCGCGCGGTCACGGACGAGTCGGTCCGCAC
>NZ_DASRTS010000003.1:0-25452 GCF_035655815.1 Lysobacter sp. | reverse complement strand
CAGCTGTTCGCCTCGTCCAAGGCCGAATGACGCAACGCCGGCCGCGCGTGGCCGGTACCGATTCCCGCTTCCGCGTCGCGGAAGCCGCAACGAGAGATCCCGAATGAGCGAGCAAGTGCTCCCGAAGGCCAAGAAGTCCGTCGCACTCAGCGGCACCGCCGCCGGCAACACCGCGCTGTGCACGGTGGGCCGCAGCGGCAACGACCTGCATTACCGCGGTTACGACATCCACGACCTGGCCACGAAGTCGACGTTCGAGGAAGTCGCGCACCTGCTCGTGCACGGCGCGCTGCCCACCGTGTCGCAGCTGAAGGCCTACAGGGCCAAGCTCAAGCGCCTGCGCGGCCTGCCGGCCATCGTCTCCGAAGCGCTGGAGCTGATTCCCGCCAATGCGCACCCGATGGACGTGCTGCGCACCGGCTGCTCGGTGCTGGGCACGGTGCTACCGGAGCGCGAAGGTCATCCCGCGTCGGAAGCGCGCGACATCGCCGACAAGCTCGTCGCCAGCTTCGGTTCGATGCTGCTGTACTGGTGGCACTTCACCCGCAACGGCCGCCGCATCGACGTGGAGACCGACGACGATTCCGTCGCGGCGCACTTCCTGCATCTGCTGCACGGCGAGGAACCGTCGAAGCTGCATGCCGACTCGCTGGACAAGTCGCTGATCCTGTACGCCGAGCATGAGTTCAACGCGTCCACCTTCACCGCGCGCGTGATTGCCGGTACCGGCAGCGACCTGCATTCGTGCATCACCGGCGCCATCGGCGCCCTGCGCGGCCCCAAGCACGGCGGCGCCAACGAAGTGGCGATGGACATCATCGCGCGCTACGGCTCGGCGGATGAGGCGGAAGCCGACATCCGCGCACGCATGGAGCGCAAGGAAATCATCATCGGCTTCGGCCACCCGGTGTACACCATCGGCGATCCGCGCAATCCGATCATCAAGGAACTCTCGCGCAAGCTGTGTGCCGACGGCGGCAACCAGACGCTGTTCGACGTGTCCGAGCGCATCGAGAACCTGATGATGGACACCAAGAAGATGTTCCCGAACCTCGACTGGTACAGCGCATCGGCCTACCACATGATGGGCATCCCGACGCCCATGTTCACCCCGCTGTTCGTCATCGCGCGCACAACCGGCTGGAGCGCGCATGTGATCGAGCAGCGCGAGGACGGCAAGATCATTCGCCCGAGCGCCAACTACACGGGCCCGGAGGATCGCGAGTACGTGGCGATCGACAAGCGCTGATCGCCGGGTTCCCGCATCACGAAGAGGCCGCGCATTCCGCGGCCTTTTTGTTTGGGCGTACAGGCATGTGGTTGAGTTCGATGAGCACATCCAGCACGTCGCGCCACCTTGACCGTTCGTCGCGCGACTGCCGCAGGCTGAACGACGCGAGCGCCTGAATGAGCCTCCCGCAACGCTTGGCGAAGTCGGGTTCACGACGTGCGGACAGCACCGGCGTAAACAGCGAATCGACGACGCCGGCACACGTCGGCGTGCACGAGGGAGCACACCGTCATGACCCGTATCGCGCATACCATGCCCGCGCCGATCGTCGGCGCGCTGGTGCTGCTTGCTGGCACCTTCATTCCTGCCGGGGCGAACGCCGCGACGCGCGTCGTCTCCAACTGCAACGACAGCGGCGCAGGCACCCTGCGCGCCGTGGTCGCGACGGCCGCCAGCGGCGACGTCATCGACCTGCGTTCGCTGGGCTGCAGCAGGATCCTGCTCACCAGCGGTTCCATCGCCGTGCCGCAGGCCAGCCTGACGATCCTGGGCCGCAGCCGCTACAGGCTCGCCATCGACGGCAACGCTTTGGACCGTGTGTTCCTGCACACCGGCACGGGCACGCTGCGCATCGACCACGTGTCGGTCACCAATGGGCTACGCCGGGTGCTCGACCTGGAGGGTGGCATACCCGAGTACGGAGGGTGCATCTACTCGCAAGGGAACGTCCGATTGCATCAGGCATGGGTGCACGCGTGCCGAGCCCTGCAGGAGGGCTTTCTCGAGTCGCCCCCCACCTTTGGCGGCGGCATCAGCGCCGAGGGCGACGTGCACCTGACCTGGAGCGCCGTGTTCGACAACGAGGCGATGGAAAACAGTGAGGGTGGCGGCATCTACGCGAAGGGGCGAGTGACGCTGCATCACAGCCAGGTCTACCAGAACAGGGGCTACATCGGCGGCGGCATCATGGCCGAAAACGGGGCGAGCGTTACCTATTCGCGCATTTACCGCAACCGTGGTGGCGCGATCGGCGGCGGGCTGTTCGTGCGTGCCAACGATGTACTGGTCAACAAGTCGACGATCTCCAACAACCTCACCGCGGACTGGCGCTTCGACTACGGTAACGACGGCGCGTTCCGCTTCGGTGACACGGCTGCCAGGCACACGATCATCGACAGCACGATCTCGAACAACCGTGCGCACACCCATAGCGCCGGATACTCGCAGGGCACCCTCGACGTGTACAACAGCACCATCGCCTACAACGCCGAGATCACGAATCCTATAGGCGACGAGGACCCAATCAGGCCGTGCGAAGTCCGTGGCGCCCTGGGCGCCGACGTGCTCCATCTGGAAAGCACCATCGTCGCACGCAACAGTTGCGTCGCCGGGCCGTTCGGTTACGACATCAGCGCATATACGGACTCCGTGATCGGCGCCAACAACGTGATCGAGTACCCACTGGTGCCGGTGCCCGCCGACACGTTGGCGGTCGACCCCAGGCTCGCACCGCTCGCCGACAACGGGGGCTATTCGTACACGCACATGCCCTTGGCCGACAGCCCGGTGCTGGGGCAGGGCAGCAACCTGCTCGATCGTGCCTACGACCAGCGGGGCCCTGGATTCCCTCGCGTGAAGGGCGGGGCGGTGGACATCGGCAGCGTCGAACGTTGAAGCGCGGCCGCGCATTGCGCGGCCAACCGTGGCATAGTCGGGCGGCTTTCGCAGCCGATGGTCCGGGGGGAACCATGCGCGATGACGAAGTGCCGAACAAGACCGATGCCGGGCGCGACGAGATCCAGAGCCGCGCGCTGAAGCTGCCCAACGTGCTCCGTTCGATCCTGCTGATGGTGGATGGCCAGCGCAGTGTCGGCCAGTTGCGCGGCGTGATCGGCGGCCTCAAGGGGCCGGAGGATGCGCTGGACCAGCTCGAAGCGATGGGGCTGATCGCCGTGCCGAAGAGCCTGGCCGCCGCCGCCGCGGCGACCATTCCGGACGCAGCGCGTGCCACCACGCCACCGACGGCCGCTGCGCCAGTGGCCAATGCGACCGGCTATTCCGCCCTGTACACGCTGATGTCGGAGACGGTGCGCGACCACCTGGGCCTGCGCGGCTACTTCCTGCAGCTGAAGGTCGAGCGCTGCACCGAGGTGGCCGAGCTGGTGGCGCTGCTGCCGGACTTCAGTGCGGCACTGGGCAAGGCACGCGACGCCGGCTTCGCCGCGGAGATGGACAGCCGCTTCCGCGCACTCGCCGGCGCCTGACCGGCGGGGAACCCGGCGCGACGCGAGGGCGTGCAGCCCTCGCGCCACTCGTGCCGGTCAGGCCAGCCCTTCCACCTTCAGCGCGGCCTGCACGCCCGGGTCCGCTTCCATGCGTGCCTTGAAGGCCGCCAGGTTCTCCAGGCCGCTGAGGTCGATCTTCAGCCCCTGCGCCCAGCGCAGCGTGATGTAGAGGTAGGGGTCGGCGAAGCTGCGGAAACCGGCGATCCAGTGCTTGCCGGCCAGTTGCCTGTCGGCCACCTCGAACAGGGCCCGCACGCGCTGCTTCGCGCTGTGCTTGACCGCATCGAACTGCCCGGCGTCCGCGATGTAGTTGGCCGGAGCGAACAGCGGCTTGAACGCCGGATGCAGGTCCGAGTTGACGAACGCCAGCCAGCGGGCCGCCTCGGCGCGCTGGCGCGGGCTGCCGTCGCCGGCCAGGCCGGCTTCGGGATAGGTGTCGGCGATGTAGCCCATGATCGCCGCGTTCTGGGTCAGCACGAAGTCGCCGTCGACGATCGCCGGCACCGCGCCGGAGGGGTTGATGGCCAGGTAGCCCGGCGCCTTCATCGAGTCCTTGTCGAGGATCTCGAGCTGGAACGGCTGGCCGGTCCACTGCAGGGCGATGTGGTCGGCGGTCGAGCACGCACCGGGCTTGGTGTAGAGCTTCATGCGGGAATCCCTTTCAAGAGAAGGCAATCCCGAGACTATGGCCGACCCGCCGCCGCGCGCTCAACGATGCGGCTGCAACGGTCCGTGTCCCGATGGGCGGTTGCGTAAGGGAGCGGGGATGAGTGGCACCCAGCCCAGGAGTAGCCACTTCCAGCAGGCTCGCAGGAGCCAGCTTGCTGGCGACCGGGCGTTCAGGCCGTGCGCAAGGCGTGGAGTCGCGAGCAAGCTCGCTCCTACGCCGGAGACGCACCGAAGGCGGCGGGCCCAAGCCTGAGGTGCATCGCCGCTCGCCGCGGTGCTCGCAGGAGCCAGCTAGCTGGCGACCAGGCGTTAGGCGGCACGCAAGGCCAATGCGGCCAGATCGCGATGAAAGCTTCTTCTCCCCTGCGGGAGAGGACTGGCCGCCGCAGGCGGCCAGGAGGGGCCGGGCCTTTTACGACCGCCGCGGCTTCAGCGATTGCACCTTATAGAAGGTGTGATCGCCGATCGTGGCGACTTGGTACGCCGTGCGCCAGGACGGACTGGCGATGGCGTGGGCGGCGAAGTGACTCGCACCCGGGACGATTTCCTTGCGCTCGCCGGGCGGCAGGGCCCAGTTCTGCTCGGCGTCCAGGGCGATGGTCACCGCCTCGGCCCAGGCCTCGGTGTTGCCCAGGCGCGTGCCGGGCGAGACCAGGGTCGGGGCGAACTGCTTGCGGGCCGTGACGACGTCACAGACCGTGTCGCCCCACAGGCCGCTGTCGCGGCGGCGCAGGGCCACCTCGGCGACCGCCTTCTGGCCCCGGACGGACTGGTCGCGGGCTTCCAGGTACACGGTGGTGCTGAGGCAAAGCGAATCGGCGGTTTGTGGCGGCAGCACGGAGGCCAGCCACAGGATCCAAGCCAGTTTCATGTAATCGGACTCCTTGCTCCGTTGCGCCGTCCGTTTCGTGGCCGCCTCCCTGGGAGATCACGGCAACCACGGTCCGAACCGGCATGGCGTACTGGGGAGGGCAGCGGCTCTGCGGCACGCTTTTGCCCATTCACCAAATCCGCGCGAAAGCTGTGGGTGCGCGGGCGGTGAGGGGTGCCACCAAGGGGGTGGCCGAAAAAGTTGGCGCACGGTAGCGGCGCGAAGATAAACGCCTGGTGAATGGTGGGGCTTGACCGGCGCGTCGCTATCCGGCTGGAAAGTCGGGATCGCAGGCGCAAGCCATTGTCGACAAAGGGAAATTTTTCGGGCCGACTGCAGCCGGAAATCCAAACGCCTGTTCAGGAAGCGCCGCGGTGCCGCACCGCACCACCCATCCACAGGCGTATCGGGCGGGCTCGCATCACCCCTGCAGGCCCCGTCCCGCAAGGCCTGCGCAGTTTGGCTAGAGCGACGCCGCGAGGCGGCTGCCCTGGGCGATGGCCCGCTTCGCGTCGAGCTCCGCGGCGACGTCCGCACCGCCGATCACGTGCACCCGGAGGCCTGCGGAGTGCAGTTCTTCGGCCAGCGGCTTGAAGGGTTCCTGGCCGGCGCAGATCACCACGTGGTCGACGGCCAGCGTCTGCTCGCTGCCGTCCACGCGCACGTGCAGGCCCTCGTCGTCCACGCCCAGGTATTCGACGCCGCCGAGCATGCGCACCCGCCTGGCCTTCAGCGTGGCGCGGTGGATCCAGCCCGTGGTCTTGCCCAGGCGGGCACCCGGGCGGCCCGGACTGCGCTGCAGCAGCCAGACCTCGCGTGCGGGTGCCTCCGGCTGCGGAGCCACCAGCCCGCCGCGGTTGCCGTCGTAGCCCAGGTCCACGCCCCACTCGGCGCGCCAGCGCGCGGGATCCAGGCTGGCGCTGGGACCGTGCTCGACCAGGAACTCCGCCACGTCGAAGCCGATGCCGCCGGCCCCGATGATCGCCACCTTGCGACCTGGCACCACCCGGCCGGTCAGCACGTCGAGATAGCCCACCACCTTGGGATGGTCGGAGCCTGGGAAGTCCACCTCGCGCGGGCGGATGCCACTGGCCAGCACCACGTCATCGAAGCCGGCCAGCGCGGCCGCGTCGGCGCGGGTGCGCAGGCGCACCTCCACGCCGGTCTGCTGCAACCGGCGCCCGAAGTAGCGCAGCGTCTCGTGGAATTCCTCCTTGCCCGGGATGCGCTTGGCCAGGTTGAACTGGCCGCCGATCTCGTCCGCGGCCTCGAACAGCGTCACGCGGTGGCCGCGCTCGGCGGCAACCGTCGCCGCGGCCAGGCCGGCCGGACCGGCGCCGACCACCGCCACGCGCTTGGGTGACGCCACGGGTGTGTAGTTGAGCTCCGTCTCCGCGCAGGCGCGGGGATTGACCAGGCAACTGGCGGTCTTGTTCTCGAACACGTGGTCCAGGCACGCCTGGTTGCAGGCGATGCACGTATTGATGTCCGACGCGCGCTGCGCCCGCGCCTTGGCGACCCATTGCGGGTCGGCCAGCAGCGGCCGCGCCATCGACACCATGTCCGCGTCGCCGCGCGCCAGCACCTGTTCGGCGACCTCCGGCATGTTGATGCGGTTGGTGGTCACCAGCGGCACGCCGACGTGCGGCTTCAGCCGGCCGGTGATGCCGGTGAAGGCCGCGCGCGGGACCGAGGTGGCGATGGTCGGGATGCGGGCCTCGTGCCAGCCGATGCCGGTGTTGATGAGCGTGGCACCGGCCGCTTCGATGGCCCTGGCCTGCTGCACTACCTCGTCCCAGGCCAGGCCGTCGTCCACCAGGTCCAGCATCGACAGCCGGTAGATGATGATGAAGTCCGGACCGCACGCCTCGCGGATGCGGCGCACGATCTCCACGGCGAAGCGCATGCGCTTGCCCGCATCGCCGCCCCAGGCATCGGCGCGTTTGTTGGTGCGCGGCGCGGTGAACTGGTTGAGCAGATACCCCTCCGAGCCCATCACCTCGACGCCGTCGTAGCCGCCCTCGCGCGCCATCACGGCGGTGCGCACGAACGCCTGGATCTGCCGCTCGACGCCGCCGGCGGACAGGGCGCGCGGGGTGAAGGGATTGATCGGCGCCTTGAGCCGGCTCGGCGCCACCTGCAGCGGGCTGTAGCCGTAGCGACCCGCGTGCAGGATCTGCAGGCAGATGCGGCCCCCGTGCGCGTGCACCGCGCCGGTGACCTGCCGGTGCCGGCGCACCTCCCATGGAAAGCGCAGCGTGCCGCCAAACGGCTTGAGCCAGCCGGCCAGGTTGGGCGAGAAGCCACCGGTGACGATGAGCCCCACGCCGCCGGCCGCGCGCTCGGCGAAATACGCCGCCAGCTTCGGGAAGTCCGCGGCCTTGTCCTCCAGGCCCGTGTGCATCGAGCCCATCAGCACGCGGTTGGGTAGGGTGCAGAAGCCCAGGTCCAGGGGCTCGAAGAGCTTCGGGTAGAGCGGGTGCGGCGCGGAGGCGGGTTCGAAGCTGAGCGGGCTGGCGGCCGTCATCGTTGTATACGCTGGCGTACGGAAGCGCGCACGATGCCGCGAAAGGCGGTCACCTGCAAGCTGCGGCGGATGGGTGGGGCGAGGCGCCGGCTGTGGTTCCGCAGGCGAGGGAAGGCCAGCGGGTTTCCAGGTGTCGAGCGTGAGGCTCCGTGGGTCGTGCACCAGGCTTTTTGCCTGGACGATGAGGCTCGTAGCCTGGCGCGTCAGGTGTTTTGCGTGGCGGTGGTGAGGGCTGGCGCCTCTAGCCCAGTCTTTTTGCGTGGGAGACGAGTTGCCGGGCCTCGCGCGTCAGGCTTTTTGCCTGGACGATGAAGCTGCGGACGTGGCGCGCGAGGCATCCGTGCCTCGAAGGCGAGGCTCCGGCGCTCATGCATGACGCTTTTTGCCTCGACGATCAGGCTTCGAGGCTGATGCGCGAGCCTCGGAGCCTCGTCGACGAGGCTCCAAGCCTGATGCACGAGGCTTTTTGCCTCGGCGATGAAGCTCACAGGCTGATGCGTGAGGCTCCATGCCTCGTCAATGAGGCTCCGAACCTCATGCACGAGGCGATTTGCCTCAACGTTGAGGTTCCGAGCCTCGTCGATGAAGCGCGGAGCCTCACGCACCCGTGTTTTCGCCTGTGCGACAGGCTCCGAGCCCCGTCGGCCTTCGTTGGATGGCGGCGCGCCCTCACCCATCCGCTTCTAGCCTCGCCGCACAGTGCCGGTGCCCGGCAAGGACATGCCTCAACCCTTCGCCTCGCCCGGCATCGGCAGACATTCCATGACCTCCACCGCCTCGCCGGGGAAGAGGGTGAAGTGCGGGTGGCCTTCGAACATCTTCGCCGCCGCTTCGTGGGATTCGGCCTTCACCACCGTCCAGGCGGCCAGTTCGTTGCGGACGTCGGCAATGCCCTGTGCGCTGACGCGCTTGGTCGTGCCCAGCGGGCTGCCGCCGTCGACGATCGCGGCCTGGTGCTTCTGCACCCAGGCACCCCAGGCCTGCATGCCCTGCTGCTCGCGGCGGGCGCGCTCGTCCTCCGGCAGCTTCTTCCAGGCGTCCATCGAGGATGCGGTGCCCAGGAAAACGGCAAGGTAGTGCTTCATGCGGCGACTCCTATACAGGTGATGGAAGAGCCCGACGCGTTACCGCGCCGCTCCATGTAAGGACGAACGGCGGGGCGCGGATTCGACAGGTGCCGCGTTCTGCCCGGGGGCCGCGGACGGCCCGGCGAGTGGTTACGGCTGCCGTGGACTCTTGCGCAGCGACGGGCCGCCCGCCGGTCCCACGTCGCGGCGAAGCCTGCGCCGACCCGTGTGTCCGCACGCCCAAAAACCCGCGGCGCGCAAGAGTTGTGCGGGGCCGGCGGCTCGCGGAACATGGCCCACCCGTAGTTTCCGGTCCGCCATGGACGACGCTTCCGCACCCCTGCAGGACTACCTCCGCGACGGCATCGTCGCGGCCGACCTGCCCGATCTGCATCCGCTGCTTTCCGCCCGCGACCTGCTGCGCGCCTTCTCCACCCTGTTCCACGGGGGCGAGGAGAGCGTCATGGTGCGCCTGCTGGTGCTGCGCGCGATCGGCGAGCGCGGCCAGGCACCGGACTGGAGCCCGCAGGAGCTGCGCGACCACTTCGCCTACCTGGACGCGGTGAAGTTCGACACCGTGCTCGGGCGCCTGCGCGAGAACGGCCTGCTGCTGTGGGACGGGCAGAGCCAGCGCTACCGGATCAGCCCGGTCGGACGGCAGGCGCTGTCGTCCATCGGCCTGCTGCTGCAGTTCAACCGCGAAGGCGACGAGCTGGCCTACGTGACCGCGCAGCTGGCCGCCGGCCAGTCCGCCGGACGCGTCGGCGTGGCCGACCTGCAGCACCTGCTGTCGCGCCTGAACGAACTGCGCGAGGACTTCGACCAGGCCGTGCTCAGCGGTTCGGAGCACCGCATCCTGCGCGCCGCCGCCACGCTGCAGTCGGTGTGGCAGTGGGTGGAAAAGGGCACCGCGATCGTCAAGGAGATCGCCGGCGACGTCGACCTGGACGCCGCCACGTACCGCGTCGCCCAGCAGATCGGCCGCGCGCAGAGCGCGATGCTGCGGCAGGCGTCGGTGTTCCAGCGCGCCCTCAACCAGCTGGACCGCCATCGCGTGCACCTGGGCGCCAGCGGCCTGTCCTCGTCGGACGTCAACCGCTTCCTGCGCAACCAGGACACCGAAGCGCTTGTCGCGCTGAGCGTGGACGCACTGGCGCGTACCGTCGCGCCGGCCTTCGCCATGGCGCCCATCGCGCTGGACGTGGCCGAGTACGAACTGGTCGAACGCGAGCGCGAGGCGCAGGAAGACCAGTCGCTGCCGCCCGCGCAACAGGCACCGAGCGACACGCAGGCGCCGGTGTCCGAACAGGATTACCAGCACGCCGAACAGTGGCTGTCGCAACTGGCCGCGCTGGACGCCGACGCCCCGCTGTCGGACTGGGTGCCGCAGGACGGCTTCGCGGTGAGCGCGTACCGGCTGTCGCTGCTCGGCCTGCTCGGCGACCCCGGCGCGGAAAACCGCAGCGGCGTGTCTGCGTCCATCGCGCAACTACCGCTGCGCTGGCGCGTGCAGACGGAATTCGTGCCGGTGGAACGCCACGGCGTGGCGTACATGAGCCGCGGGTTGCTGGTGGCGGGTGGTGGCGACGGTGGCGTGGATTCGAACGATGCCGAGAGTGGCGCAGCAGGTGCGGGCGAAGAAGCAGGCGCTGGACCGGCGCATGACGATGTAGCGCCGTCCACGCCATCCACGCCGTCTACGCCGTCCGCGCCTTCACCGTCATCCCCGCGAAAGCGGGGATCCAGTGACTTAAGCGCATCGCGTTTCCGCGTCTCGTCGAAGAAGAAGCCAAAGGCGCTGGATCCCCGCCTGCGCGGGGATGACGAGCAAGAGCAACTGCGACAACAAGAACGACAGCAGCAAGAAAGGCACGAGAGCGCGCAGGGCGGACAGCTCGACGCGTCGTGCGAAGAACCTTCACCGTCATTCCCGCGAAGGCGGGAATCCATGGACGTTGATGCGTCGAGGCCGTCGAGTGCAATCCGCAGGAGGGTCAAGGCAACGTCCATGGATCCCCGCCTGCGCGGGGATGACGAGCAACAGCGGATGCCACACAAGCAACAGCGGAAGAAGAAATCCGCCGAATCGACGGAAACCGAATGACCGACACCATCGCCACCCTCATCACACGCCTCCTGGCCGAGCGCTGGCTGCCGCGTGAGGACCACGCCGTGCGCCAGGTGCTGGTGGACGCCGAACGGCGCGACGACCTCGACCGTCGCCTCGCCGCGGCGGGCCTGCGCCTGCTCGAGCATCCCTACGCCGCGCACGTCGCCGTCGGCGTGGCGCGCGCGCAGGAGAGCGAGGTGTTCGGCAGTGCGCGCGCGTGGGCCGCGAGCAACCTGCAACTGGACCGCGACGCGCTGGCGTTGCTGGTGGTGCTGTGGTCGCTGCTGGTGCTGCCCAAGCGCCAACGCCAGCTCGCGCGGCAGGAGAGCGAGCGCCAGCAGGACCAGGAGCAGATGTTCGCCGAACTCAAGCCGGTACCGGTGGGTCAGGACATGGTGGAGCCGATCAACGAGCGCACGCTGCTGGCCGACTTCGGCGACAAGCTCGGCGGCAAGACCCGCATCAATCTCAACCTGGGCCAGTTGCAGCGGCATGGCTTCATCGTCCGCCGCAAGGAACGCATCAGCGAAGGTCCGCTGCTGGACCTGGCCTTCGATTACGAACGCATCGCCAACCGCGTGATGGACGGCGCGCTGTCGTTCGTCGTCGCGCAGGCGCGGGCGACGCAGGCCGCGCTGGGCGATGAGCCTAATGACGCGATGGCCGATGTCGACAACGAAATCGACGACGCGGATACGATGGACGAACTGACCGGGGAGCAGGCCGATGTTTGAGTTCCGCAGCCTCGAAGTCGTGCACTGGGACTACTGGCAGCGCTTCCAGTTGCCGCTGGATGCCTCCGTCATCACCGTGGTCGGGCCCAACGGCTCGGGCAAGACCACGCTGCTCGATGCGCTGCGCACGCTGCTGGCCATCGAGGACCGCGACACCGCGCGCGACTACAAGACCTACCTGCGCCACAACGGCAAGGGTTATGCGTGGCTGCGCGCGGTGGTCAGCAACCGCCCGGATCGCCGCGGCGGCCGCCCGTTCTTCCCGATCAAGGACGAGCAGGTCACGCTGGCCTGCCGCATCCGCAAGCGCGGCGGCGACTGGTCGCGCGATTACCAGGTCGTCGCCGGCGACGTGCCGGTGGAAACGCTGGAGCAGGGCGGCGAATGGCTGGGCGTGCGCGACTACCGCGTGCGCCTGGCCGGCGCCGGACTGACCCGCGCCATCTGCCGCGTGCTGACGCTGGAACAGGGCGCCACCGACAAGCTCTGCCAGCTGTCGCCGCGCGAGCTGCTGCAGCTGGTCTTCGACGTGTTCGAGGACAAGGCCGTGCTGGACGACTACCAGCGCGCACGCTCCGAGCAGTTCGACGTGGAGAAGGAAATCGGCCAGCTGCGCCTGGACCTGGATGCGCTGCACGTGCGCCTGGAAGGGGCGAAGATGGACGTGCGCTCGTTCGAGGAAGGCATGGGCCTGCGCAACCAGCGCCAGCGCCTGCAGGCCGAGATCCTGCCGAAGGTGGAACTGGCCGAGCAGCGCGCCGCCATCGACGGTGCGCGCCCGCGTCTCACCGGCCTGCGTCGTGCGCAGCGCGAGCGCGAACGCACGCTGGCCGCACTGCAGCGCGACGATGCCGACGCCGGCACGCTGCGCGAGGCGCTGCGGCAGGAACTGGACGCCGCACGCGCACGGGCGCGCGAATGCGAAGCCGCCTTCACCGAGGCGCGCGACACCGCGCGTGACGCCGAGCGCCTGGTGGAGCGCCGCGAAGGCCTCGTGCGCCTGCAGGCGGAGCGCGGCGTGACCGACGTCGACGCACTGAGCCGCGCGGTGGAAGACGGACGCCGCCGCCAGGCCGAACTCAAGCTGGAAACCGAGCACGACCGCCGTCGCAGCGAGGAAATCACCGCGCAGCTGGCCGCGCTCAGCGGTGGCGGCCGCATCGTCGAGCCGTTCGAACGCGATTTCCGCGCGGCGCTGGAACGCGAGGGCATCGGCCACCGCGTGCTGACCGAACTGGTCGAGATCGCCGACCCGAAGTGGGCGGTGGCGGTGGAAGCGGTGCTCGCGCCGTATCGCCACCTGATCGTGCTGGAAAACCCGAAGGACGCGCGCGCTGCATGGCAGCTGGGCGAGCGCATGCAGTACCGCCACTTCGTCGTCGCCGATCGCGCACCGGTGGAGAAGGCGAGCAAGGGCTCGCTGCTGGAAGTGGTGAAGTTCTCCGCCGAGCCGCCGGCATGGCTGCCGCGCCAGCTCGACCGCATGCAGCGCGTGGCCGACATCGACGAAGGCGGCCGCCTGCCGAAGGGACAGGACTGGATCACCGCCAAGGGTTATCTGCGCGAGCATCGCGGCGGTCGCCACATCGGCGGCACGCAGCAGCATTTCGGCACCGGCGCGCGGCAATCGCGCCTGGCGGAACTGCGCGCCGAACAGACGCAGCTGGCCGAGCGCGCACGCGCACGCGAGGCGGAGCTGCAGGCGCTGCGCCAGCGCGTGGACGCCGACCAGTCGCGTCTGCTCGGGCTGGACGCGGCGCAGGAACTGGTGACGCGTGCGGCCGAGTTCGCCGACGCGCAATCGCGCCTGCCGCAGCTGGCCGAAGCCGCCGCACAGGCGGCGGCAGGGCTGACCCAAGCACGCAGCGAGGTCGAGCGCATCGGCGAGCGCGACAAGGCCGAGGGCATCGAGGCCGCACGCCGCCAGGGCACCATCGAATCGCTGACCCGCGAGCTGCGCGAACAACGCCAGCAGATCGCCGCGGAACGTCAGTCGCTGGCGCAGCGCATCGTCGAATACCGCCGCAAGCGCGCGCAGATGCCGCCCGCCTGGCGCAGCGCCGACGTGCTGCAGGCCGTGCGCCGCGAATACCCGAGCGTGTCGGTGGTGCGCCACGAACTCAATGGCATCGACGACAAGCTCGACCGCGGCGGCTTCGTCGAGGACGAGGCCTGCGTGCCGCTGCGCGACAAGATCGGCGCCGACCATGCCGAACTCGAAAGCGCGCTGCGTCGCCGCGAATCGCACCTGGAGCGCGCTCGGCGCATCACCGAGGAAGCGCGCGGCGCCTACATCAACGTGCTGCGCGCCACCGTGCGCCGCTACAAGAAGAACCTCGCCGCGCTGGGCGAACTGGCCGGCATCGGCGTGGATGCCGACATGCCGGAACTGGCCAACGAGGACGTCGCACTCGCCCAGGCTGGCCTGACCGTGCGCTTCGACTTCGACCGCAAGGGCTGGATCGGCCTGGACGACGGCGAGGCCTCCGGCGGCCAGCAGGTGATGAAGTCGCTGCTGCTGCTGGTGGCTCTGCTGCGCGACGAGGACCAGCCGGGCGGCTTCGTGTTCATCGACGAGCCGTTCGCGCACCTGGACGTGTTCAACATCGAAAAGGTGGGCCGCTTCCTGCGCTCCACCGACGCGCAGTACATCCTGACCACGCCGATCACCCACAACCTCAACGTGTTCGAACCGTCGGATCTGGTGCTCGCCACGAGCAAGCGCCGCGGTGGCAGCGCATGGGCCGAGCCGGTGGCGGTGCTCAAGCGCGACCGGCGCGAGGACGCGCAGGCCGCATGAGCGGACAGCAACTGCAGCGCACGACCTTCCGCGGCCTGGCGGCAGTGGTGAAGCGCTGGCCCGGGGCGCCGGCGGATTACTACGCCGCCGAAGCCGCGGGACTGGCGACGCTTGCAGGGGCGGGCGCACTGCGCGTGCCGCGCGTGCTGTTGCTCGCGCCGGAACAACTGGTGCTGGAAGACCTGGGCGAAGCCGCGCCGAAGGAGCGGTTCTGGAGCGCGGCGGGACGCGGACTGGCCGAACAGCACGCGGTGCGCAACGACCGCTTCGGTTTCAAGCGCGACGGCTACTGCGGCCCGACGCCGCAGCGCAACGCCCTGATGGACGACGGCTGGCGGTTCTTCGCCGAATGCCGGCTATTGCCGCAGGCCAGGCGCGCACGCGACGGCGGGCGTTTGGAGCCTGCCGAAGTCGAGGCGATCGAGCGTGTGTGCGCGCGTCTGCCGCAACTCATTCCGCAGCAGCGCCCCTCGCTGCTGCATGGCGACCTGTGGCTGGGCAACCTGCATTGCTGCGGCGACGGCATGCCGGCGCTGATCGACGCGGGCGCGGTGCACTTCGGCTGGGCGGAGGCGGAACTGGCGATGCTGACGCTGTTCGGCGCGCCGCCGGCTGCGTTCTGGGACGCGTATGCGCAGGTGGCCGCTCCCGCGCCCGACTGGCGCGAGCGTGCGCCGCTGTACAACCTCTACCACCTGCTCAATCACCTGAACCTGTTCGGGGTGGGGTATCTGGACAAGGTTCGCGAGGTGATGGGGCGGTTTGGTTGATGGCGCGCCGGTGTTGGGGTTGCTCCTGACGCGTCATTCCCGTGGAAGCCGGCATCCATCTTGCCGATGCTTTCGATCGTCATCCCCGCGAAGGCGGGGATCCATGGACTTTTCACGCTTTCCCGGACGCCGCTCAGCAGCGGCGCCCAGCTCTTGCCCGTCATTGCGACGAGAGTCAGATGCCATTTGCTCTTGCCCTTGGCTCGTCATCCCCGCGAAGGCGGGGATCCAGGGACTTTTCACGCTTTCCTCTTTCGCATGTCCGTGACAACAAAGCCAAAGCTTCCGTCCGTCTAAAGCCGGCCGGGTCACTTTTCTTTGCTGACCCAAAGTCCGACTGGATTCCCTTCGGTCAAACGTAACCAAAAGAAACGGTCTTCCCCGACAGAGCAATCCCGCGACCGGAAAGGGAGTAGGTGCCCTTCGCGAGTCGGCATCATGCCTCCTCGCTCAGCAGCGCACGTCCTGTGCGCTGCCCTCCGGGGCTTGGGATGTGGTTGGCTGTTTCAACAGCAAACAGCAATCCAACAGCAATGGCGACGTCAATGAATCCTGCCTTGGCCTTGGCTCGTCATTCCCGCGAAGGCGGGAATCCAGGGACGTTTCACGCTTTCGCTGTGCGCTTGAACGACGACAGCCACTGTCCGTCCGTTTAAAGCCAGCCGGGTTCCTATGAGTCTAGGGGTGCACTGGGCGGTCCAACCGCAGTGCAAGTGCAAGACGAATTGCAACGGCTTCAACAACAGCGGCCCAAGGCAACACCCCCGGCTCTTCTCTGCGTGTCATCCCGGCCATAGGCGGGATCCAAAGTCGCTGTTGCTTTGCTGGTCATCTCCGCAAAGGCGAGGGTTCTAGAGCCTTTCACGCTTGCTGGTCACATTTGAAAAGCGGAACGGCCAAAGCTCTGGCTTTCGTTGTTCAATCGCACCGGGAAAGCGTGAAGAGTCCATGGATCCCCGCCTTCGCGGGGATGACGAGCAAGACAACAACACCAACACCAACAACGCACCACCAACAACGCACCACCAACAACACCAACACCAACCTCACCAGCCCGCCAGCACCAGCTTTCCGATCGTCGTGCCGGATTCCAGTCGGCGGTGCGCTTCGCGCAGGTTGGTGGCGTTGATCGTACCCAGCGTTTCGCGGTGCGTGCCGCGCAGTTCGCCGGCGTCGATCAACTGGGCGATGCGCTGCAGGATGCGGCCCTGTTCGTCCATGTCGGAGGTGCGGAAGCGCGGGCGGCCGAACATCATTTCCCAGTGGATGCCGATGCACTTGAACTTGTACGGGTCGCCCAGCGGTACGGGGTCCTTCGGTTCGACGATGAGGCCGACGTGGCCCTGCGGCGCGAGCAGTTCGCCCAGTTCCTTCCAGTAGCGGTTGGTGTCGTACAGGTTCAGCGCGGCGTCGACCGTTTCGAAGCCCAGCGCCGACAACTGCGGGCCGAGTGGCTGGCGGTGGTCGATGACGTGGTGTGCGCCGAGTTCCCTGCACCACGCGATCGTGTCTTCGCGCGAGGCGGTGGCGATGACGGTGAAGCCGGCGCGTCGCGCCAGCTGGATCGCGATGGAGCCCACGCCGCCGGCGCCGGCGATGGTCAGCAGCGACTTGCCCTGGCCGCCGTTCTCGCTGTCGTAGGGCATGCGCTGGAACAGCAGCTCCCACGCGGTGATCGCGGTAAGCGGCAATGCGGCGGCCTGTGCCTGGTCGAGCGAGTTGGGCGCGTGGCCCACCAGTCGCGAATCGACCAGCTGCAGTTGCGCGTTGCTGCCGGGGCGGGTGATGTCGCCGGAGTAGTACACGCGGTCGCCGGGCTTGAAGGCGGTGACCGCATCGCCGATGGATTCGACGATGCCGGCCGCGTCGTAGCCCAGCACTTTCGGCTGCGCTTCCACCTGCGGCTTGGGCGAGCGGACCTTGGTGTCCACGGGATTCACCGACACGGCGTCCACGCGCACGAGCAGGTCGTGGCCGGTCGGCGCGGAGGGATCGGGCAGTTCGACGTCTACCAGCGATTGCGGATCGTCGATGGGCAGATAGCGGGTGAGGGCGACGGCTTTCATGGGGGCTCCGATGCTGAGAGGCCCTCCCCCTGCAGGCAGGGGAAGGCGTTGAAGTGCGATCACACCGGGAACGGATTGCGCTCGGCGAAGCCGCTCTGGTGCCAGTACGGATACGTCTTCGTCGTCGCGCTGGCTTCATCGAGCACGGCAACCTGTTCGGGCGTGAGGTTCCAGCCAACGGCGCCGAGGTTCTGCTTCAGCTGCTCCTCGTTGCGCGCGCCGATCACCACGCTGGAGACGGTCGGACGCTGCAGCAGCCAGTTCAGCGCGACCTGCGGCACGCTCTTGCCGGTTTCGGCCGCGACCTGGTCGAGTGCATCGACCACGCGGTACAGGTATTCGTCGTCGACGGGCGGGCCGTATTCAGCGCTGCCGTGCAGACGGCTCACTTCCGGACGCGGCTGGCCGCGGCGGATCTTGCCGGTCAGGCGGCCCCAGCCGAGCGGGCTCCACACCACCGCACCGACGCCCTGGTCGATGCCCAGCGGCATCAACTCCCACTCGTAGTCGCGACCGATCAGTGAGTAGTACGCCTGATGCGCGACGTAGCGCGTCCAGCCGTGGCGGTCGGCCGCCGCCAGCGACTTCATCAGGTGCCAGCCGGAGAAGTTGGACACGCCGAGGTAGCGGATCTTGCCGGCACGCACCAGGTCGTCGAGCGTGGACAGCGTTTCTTCCACCGGCGTCTTCGCGTCGAAGCCGTGCAGCTGGAACAGGTCGATGTAGTCCGTGCCCAGGCGCTTGAGCTGCGCGTCCACGGTCCGCAGCAGGTGGAAGCGCGAGGAGCCGACCGCGTTGGGGTCGTTGTCGTCGAAGCGGAACGTCGCCTTGGTCGAGATGAGCACCTTGTCGCGGCGGTTCCTGATGGCCGCGCCGAGGATGCTCTCGGCCACGCCACCGGAGTACACGTCGGCGCTGTCGAACATGTTGAGGCCGGCGTCCAGGCAGACGTCGATC
Source organism: Lysobacter sp. (assembly GCF_035655815.1). Lineage (NCBI taxonomy): Bacteria > Pseudomonadati > Pseudomonadota > Gammaproteobacteria > Lysobacterales > Lysobacteraceae > Lysobacter > Lysobacter sp. The sequence goes on along the minus strand of NZ_DASRTS010000003.1, from coordinate 7,365 downwards.
AGGCGCGAGGCCTCGGCGACGTCGGTGTTGCCCCAGGAGCCGAACAGCTGGCCCTTGCCGCCGAACGTGCCGGTGCCGAAGCTCAACGCCGGAACGCGGAAGCCGGAGTTGCCGAGAAAGCGGTAGTCCATCGATGAAGTCCTCTTGTGCCTGATGTCGCTCCACACCGGAGCGGTGGGGGAATGCGGGTCAGTCGCCCAGCAGCGCCTGCAGGTCGATGGCCTGGGCCATCGCGCGGTAGCCGGCGTCGCCGGGATGCAGGTGGTCGCCGGAATCGTACGCCGGCAGGAAGCGCGCGGGCCGTGCGGGATCGCGCGTGATCGCGTCGAAGTCGACCACCGCATCGAAGGCGCCGCTGTCGCGTATCCACGCGTTGACCGCCTGGCGCACGCGTTCCTTGTCGGCGTCGTGGTAGCCGCGCATCGGCGTGTCCTGCAGCGCGCCTTCGAAGGGCGTCAGCGTGGCACCGACGATGCGCACGCCGCGTGCATGGGCGCGTTCGATCAGCTGGCGATAGCCGGCGATCAGCTCCTCTGCGGTGACGGCATTGCCGTTCGGCGCCAGCGGCGTGCCGCGCCAGCCGATGTCGTTGATGCCCAGCAGCACGATCACCGATGCAACGCCCGGCTGCGCCAGCACGTCGCGGTCGAAACGCGCCAGTGCGTTCGCGCCCATCCTGTCCTGCAGCAGACGCGCGCCGGAGATGCCGGCGTTGACCACCGCGACGCCGCGTCCGGCCAGGCGCTGCGCGAGCGCGTCCGGCCAGCGCGTGTTGGCGTCCATGGTCGCCATGTTGCCGTCGGTGATGGAATCGCCGATGGCTACGACGGTGCGCGTGTCGCGCGGCGCTTCCACCTGGATCGCGGTGAGGAACGCGCGCGTGGTCAACGTGGTGTCCGCCTCGAAGCGCGTGGCTGCGGTCTGGTCGCCGGCGCCGACGTAGGTCGTCTGGCGTGCATCCCAGTGGAACGTTGCCGGCGGCGTGGGTTGCGGCAGGTACAGGCTGACCGTGAGTTCGCGCAGCGGTGCGACCTCCAGGTCCACTGGGTCGCTCAGCATCGGCGCACCCGGCGGAATCGTCACCGAGGTGCGGCCGCCGAAGGTGAGCGCGCGATCGCTGCCGGCCACGGTGTCGGACTTCGCGCCGGCGAGTGCGACGTGCGCCGCGCCGATCACCAGCGGCTGCGTGCCGTACTCGTTGGACAGCAGCACGCGCACGCGGCTTCCGCCGAGGCTGACGCGCGCGTTCTGCCGGAGGGTCTGGTTCCAGAAGTGGTAGGGCAGGTTGGTGGGCAGTGCGAAGTCGCCATCCCAGCGCGCCTGCGGACTCGCGGTCCACGTCGGGATCCAGGTGCTGGATGGCGTGGCCGCGTGGGCGACGGTGCCCAGCAGCAGGGATGCGAGGACGACGAACCAGCGGGAAGTCTTGGTCGACACGGTGAGGCTCCGGATGCGGGGATTGCTTGCTCGTGGGTCGGTTCAGGCCTGGTCGGGCACGCAGCCCGCGGGCAGCGCCGGGCGATGCGCGGTGCGTTCGACGCGCACGCTCCACAGCGCGACGCCCAGGCCGGACAGCGTGACCAGCGCGGCCACCCACGGAACCGCCGACAGGCCCGGTCCCTGTTCGATCACCACGCCACCCAGCCAGGCACCCGCCGCATTGCCCAGGTTGAAGGCAGCGATGTTGAAGCTGGAGGCGAGGTTCTGCCCGGCGCCTTCGGCGTGGCGCAGCACGCGCAGTTGCAGCGGCGAGACGGTGGCGAATGCGGCGATGCCGAGCACGCCGACGAAGGCGACCATCGCGATCTGGCTGCGCAGCGCGAAGGTCATCGCGCCCAGCACCACCGCCAGCGCGAGCAGCGTGCCGAGCAGGGCGGGCGTGGCCATGCGGTCGGCCAGCCGGCCGCCGAGCAGGTTGCCCACCACCATGCCGCCGCCGAACACCAGCAGGATCGGCGACACCGCGGCTTCGCTGAAGCCGGTGACCTGGGTGAGCAGCGGCTGCACGAAGGTGATCACCACGAACACGCCGGCAAAGCCCAGCATGGTCATCAGCAGGCCCAGCAGCACCTGCGGACGCACGATGGTGGCGAGCTCGTCGCGCAGCGCCACCGGCGCGCTGTCGTCGCGGCTGCGCGGCACCAGCGCGGCGATGATCGCCAGCGAGACCAGGCCGACCGCCGCCATCGCCCAGAAGGTCGAGCGCCAACCCAGGTGCAGGCCCAGCCAGGCGCCCGCGGGCATGCCGAGCAGCGTCGCCAGCGTCAGGCCGGAGAACATGATGGAAATGGCTGAGGCCTTGCGGTCGGCCGGCACCAGCGAGGTCGCCACCACGGCGCCCACGCCGAAGAAGGTGCCGTGCGTGAGCGAAGTGACCACGCGGGCGATCATCAGCGTCGTGTAGTCCGGTGCCAGTGCGCAGGCCAGGTTGCCCACCGTGTAGATGACCATCAGGGCCATCAGCACGGCCTTGCGCGGCATGCGGCGGGAGAGCAGCGTCAGCACCGGCGCGCCGGCGAACACGCCCAGCGCGTAGCCCGACACGAGCATGCCGGCGGCGGCAATGGACACCTGCAGGTCCGCGGCGACCTGCAGCAGCAGGCCCATGATCACGAACTCGGCGCAGCCGATGCCGAAGGAGCCGGCGGTCAGGGCGTACAGCGCCAGCGGCATGCGGCCGCCGGAAGGAGGGGAAGCGAGGGAGGGTGAGGCAGCCATGGCGGCGTCCGGTCAGGAAAGACGCGCAGCCTAGGTCGATGCATATTCAGCAGAAACCGGCAATGTGGCGAATCACATTCAACGAATGGTTGATAATCCGGCCGCCTGAGCCCCGACCAGGCGTTCCAACCTCCCATCCCGACTCGCCAGACCCGACCCATGGACCGCCTCGACGACCTGACCCTGTTCCTCCGCGTCCTGGACCTGGGCTCCATCAGCGCGGCCGCGCGCAGCCTGGACCTGTCGGTCGCCGTGGCCAGCCAGCGCCTGAAGCGGCTGGAGCGCGAACTCGGCGTGCGGCTGCTGCACCGGACCACCCGCCGCCTGCACGCCACGCCGGAAGGCGCCGCGCTGGCCGAGCAGGGCCGCCCGCTGGTGGAGGACCTGGAGGCGCTGACCGGCGGCCTGCGCCAGAGCGGCGCCGATATCGCCGGCACGCTGAGGGTCACCGCGTCGGCGTCGTTCGGCCGGCAGTACCTGTCGCCGCTGCTGCCGGAGTTCCTGGCGCTGCATCCGCGCGTGAGGCTGAGCATCAACCTCACCGATCAGATGCTCGACCTGGTCAGCTCGGGGTTCGATCTGGCAATCCGCATCGGCGCGCTCGACGATTCCTCGCTGGTCGCGCGCAAACTCGCCGCCAACCACCGCGTGCTGTGCGCGTCACCCGACTACCTGCGTCGCCACGGCACGCCCCGCACGCCACAGGAACTGGTCGACCACGAATGCGTGCTGCTGGTCGGCAGCCAGGGACGCCAGGACGTGTGGCGCTTCGGCGACGGCAGCGGCGGCGAGATCGCCGTGCGCGTGCGTGGCCGGGTGGAAACGAACTACGGCGAACTCGTTCGCGACAGCGCCGTCGCGGGCGTCGGCATCGCCGTGCATTCCAGCTGGCACGTGATCGACGACCTGCGTGCGGGCAGGCTGGTGCAGGTGCTGCCGGACTATCCGTTGGCCGAGAGCGGCATCTATGCCGTCATGCCGCAACGCCGGCTGGTGCCGCCGCGTGTGCGCGCATTCGTGGACTTCCTGGCAGAAAGATTCGCCAATCCGCCTTGGGGCGAGTGAGGCGCGCTTGCGAGCCACTGGCTCGCGCGCCTCGCGAGCGCCCGCGCCCGCAAGCGCGGGCCGGGGAAAGTGAGGCGTGCTTGCGAGCCACTGGCTCGCGAGCCCCGCGAGCGCCCGCGCCGCAAGCGCGGGCCGCGGAAAGTAGGCGCCCTCGCGAGCACTGTGAGCAATTGGCTGTATGCCGCGAGAGTCGATCAAGCCCATCACCGCGCCCTGGGCGTAGCGAAGCGAAGTCGTAGCGTGAGCGGCCATGCGCCTCACCGGCGGCCACACAGCGCACCAGCCTCTACAGCGCTGACAACTCAGCCCTAATCGAACGCAAACGCATCCAGCGCGAGGGTGCCGAACTCGTGCGAGCGATGCAGCGTGCGCACGCCAGGCGATTCGCCGGCCGCGCCAAGTGCCACGAACAACGGCATCAGATGCTCCACCGTTGGATGCGCGCGGTGCGCATGCGGCGCGCGTTGCTGCCAGTCGAGCAGCGCCGGCCAGTCGTGCGCGGCCAGCTTCACGTGCATCCAGTCGCTGAAGTCCTGCGCCCAGCTTTCGAACGGACCGTCGCGGTGTTGCCAGTCGAGTTCGCCGAGGTTGTGCACGAACCCGCCGGATCCAATCACCAGCACCCCTTCGTCGCGCAAGGCGGCCAGCGACTGGCCGACGGCGTAATGCTGCGCCGCCGTGCCGTGCGGCATCACCGACAGCGGCACCACGGGAATGTCGGCGTCCGGATACATCCGGCGCAGCGGTACCCACACGCCGTGGTCCAGGCCGTGGTTCTCGCGCACGCGTGCCGGCAGGCCGGCATCGACCAGCCGCTGCACCACCGTCGCCGCCAGGTCGGGTGAGCCGGGCGCGGGGTAGCGAAGCTGGTACAGCGGTTCGGGAAAGCCGCCGAAGTCGTGCACGGTGTGCGGCTGCAGGTGGCCGCCAGCCATCGGCCGGTCGGTCATGAAATGGGCCGAGATCACGACGATGGCCTTCGGCCACGGCAGCTGCCCGCCCAGCCTGTCGAGGAAGCGGCCGGCGGGCGAATCCTCCACGGCCAGCATCGGCGAGCCGTGGGACAGGAACAGCGAAGGCAGGCGGATGGGAGCGTCCATGCGGCAAGGGTGAGCCCGCGGGCGGTCAATTCCAAGCGCGACGTGCGCGGCGGTGTGTTGCGGTGGCAGCGCCCATTTTCACGGCCGCCGTCCGCGCGCTCTGGCACAACAATGGCCCCGCAAGAGGAAGGACTGCGTCATGAGCCACACCGCCACGCGCTCGGCTGCCCGGCCCGAACCCGATGCGCCGATGGTCGAGATCGCTGAGTACGTCGCCGGGTACCGCATCGATTCGCAGGAAGCCTTCGACACTGCGCGCTTCATGCTGCTGGACTCGCTGGCCTGTGCGGCGCTGGCGATGGATCACCCGCAATGCCTGAATCACCTCGGGCCGCTGGTGCCCGGTGCGGACCTGCCAGGCGGCGCACGCGTGCCGTTCACCTCGCACGAACTGGATCCCGCGCAGGCGGCCTACAACATCGGCGTGCAGATCCGCTGGCTCGACTTCAACGACACGTGGCTCGCGGCCGAATGGGGGCATCCGTCGGACAACCTCGGCGCGATCCTCGCGGTGGCCGATTACCTGGGGCGCAGGGCGGAGGCCGCGGGCGGACAGGGCATGACCGTGCGCGACGTGCTGGGTCATGCGATCAAGGCGCATGAAATCCAGGGCTGTTACGCGCTGCGCAACGCCTTCAATCGCGTGGGACTCGACCACGTGATCCTGGTACGCCTGGCCTCGACCGCAGTTGCCACGACGATGCTCGGAGGCGATCGCGACGCCATCGTTACCGCCGTCTCGCACAGCTGGATCGACAACGGCGCATTGCGCACCTATCGCCACGCGCCCAACACCGGACCGCGCAAGAGCTGGGCCGCGGGCGATGCCTGCCGTCGTGCGGTGATCCACGCGCTCAATGCAGTAAAGGGCGTGGTCGGTTATCCGAGTGCGCTGAGCGCGCCGGTGTGGGGTTTCCAGGATGTGGCGTTCGAAGGGCGAGCGTTCGAGTTCGAGCGGCCGTTCGGCAGTTACGTGATGGAAAACGTGCTGTTCAAGATCAGCTACCCGGCCGAATTCCACGCGCAGACCGCGGTGGAGTGCGCGATGCGTCTGCACCCGGAAGTGTCCGCGCGGATCCGGATGCAGGGCGTGGACGTCATCGACCGCATCGTCATCGAAACGCAGGAAGCCGGTCGCCGCATCATCGACAAGACCGGGCCGCTGGCCAATTACGCGGACCGCGACCACTGCATCCAGTACATGGTGGCCGTGCCGCTGCTGTTCGGGCGGCTGACGGCCGACGACTACACGGACGACGTGGCGGCCGATCCGCGCATCGACCAGCTCCGCGCGCGGACCCTGGTGGTGGAAAATCCCGATTTCACCCGCGATTACTTCGATCCCGACAAACGGTATATCGGCAACGCGGTGCAGGTTTTCTTCGCCGACGGCACGGCTACGGAAAAGGTGTCGATCGATTATCCGGTCGGTCACCGGCGCAGACGTGCCGAAGGCATCCCGCTGCTGATGTCAAAGTTCGAACAGGCGATAACGCCGAAACTGCCTGCGGTAGAGGCGGAAACACTGCTTTCGCTGTGCAGGCAGCCCGAGCGGTTCGACCATATTCCGGTCACGCAACTGATGGCCATGTTGCGCGCATGAACTCCGCGCAACACGACGGACGCTCGTCGGGAACTTCATGTTTGTTATTTCGCCGTTAACACGGCTTTCACATTGGCAAACTTAACCTGCGCCTCGATGGCGTCGCAGGGCGGCCGTCCCTCGGACATCGCAGACGCTGTTTCCGGTTTTCTGATCAAGGAGCTAGATATGAACAAGAAACTCCTCTGCGCGGCGCTGCTGGGTGGACTCAGCCTGGCCCAGATCGCCCATGCCCAGGTCGCCGACGATCGCTGGTATCTGACCGGTGCAGCCGGCTTCAACATCCAGGACAACGACCGTGGTACGCGCAACGCGCCATTCGGCAGCCTGGGTGTCGGCAAGTTTCTCAACGACAACTGGTCCCTGGACGGTGAACTGAACTATCAGAACCCGAACATGGACGACAACCAGGATCTCAACTGGAGTCAATACGGCATCTCGTTCGACGCGCGCCGCTTCTTCAATGCAGAAGGCCGCGAGTGGGCGCCGTACATCCTGATGGGCCTGGGCTATCAGCGCTCCGAGCAGGAGTTCGACAACTTCCCGGATCCCAACTCGCCGGGTGAGCGCAAAGAGGGCAACCTCGCCGCCAAGGTCGGCGTGGGTATCCAGAGCGCACTGGCCGGCAAGCGCGCCGCCGTCCGCACCGAGCTGGCCTATCGCGCCGACTTCGACGACAGCGATTTCGCGGGCGGCGGTGAGGGCGCGCTCAACAGCGATGACTGGTATGGCGATGTCCTCGCCTCCGTCGGCGTCGTGATTCCGCTGGGTGCCCCGGCCGTTGCCGCTCCGCCGCCGCCGCCGGCCGCGCCGAGCTGCGCGGACCTGGACGACGACGGTGATGGCGTCAACAACTGCGACGACAAGTGCCCGGATTCG
>NZ_DASRTS010000002.1:0-9681 GCF_035655815.1 Lysobacter sp. | reverse complement strand
CTTCGCACGCCTGCGCCCGCGCTACGGCGCGCGCGCGTTCGGCCCGTACATCGTCAGCATGAGCCGCAGCGCCGCCGACGCGCTGGCGGTGCTGGCGCTGGCACGCATCGCCGGCTGCCTCGACGGCGAAGGCCGCGTGCCGCTGGACGTCGCGCCGCTGTTCGAGACGGTGGACGACCTGGACGCCGCGGCCGACACGCTGCGCGCGCTGTTCGCCGATCCGGTCTACCGACAGCACCTCGCCGCGCGCGGCAACCGCCAGGTCGTGATGCTGGGTTACTCCGACAGCGCGAAGGATGGCGGCATGCTCGCCTCGCGCTGGGCACTGCAGCGTACGCAGATCGCGCTCACCACGCTCGCGCAGGAAAGCGGCGTGCGCATCGCGTTCTTCCACGGCCGCGGTGGTTCGATCAGCCGCGGCGGCGGCAAGACGGAACGTGCCGTGATCGCCGCACCGCGCGGTTCGGTCGACGGCTACCTGCGCCTGACCGAACAGGGCGAGGTGATTCATCGCAAGTACGGCATCCGCGCCATCGCGCTGCGCAACCTGGAACAGGCGACCGGCGCGGTGCTGCGCGCGACTCTGCGTCCACGCCCGCCCGAACCGCGCGAGGAACTGTGGCGCACCATCGCCGGCGAACTCGCGCGCGACTCGCGCACGCACTACCGCGCGCTGGTCCATGAGGACCCGGACTTCCCCGCGTATTTCCGCGCCGCCACGCCGATCGACGTGATCGAACGCCTGCGCATCGGCTCGCGTCCCAGCAAGCGCGCCGGTACCGGCGACGTGGGTTCGCTGCGCGCGATACCGTGGGTGTTCGCGTGGTCGCAGAACCGCGCCGGACTGACCGCGTGGTATGGCGTCGGCCGCGCGCTGCGCAATGGACTGGATCGCCATGGTCGCGACACGCTGGCCGAGATGGCGCGCGACTGGCCGTTCTTCGGCACCTTCATCGACGACCTGGAAATGATGCTGGCCAAGTCCGATCCCGGCATCTTCGAACGTTACTCGCTGCTGGCCGGAGAATTGCACGAGCGCTTCCATCCCGGCATCGCGGCGGAGTTCGACCGCACGCGCGATGCGGTACTTGCAATCAAGGGCAGCGACGAACTCCTCGCCGGCGACTACCGCCTGCGTCAGTCGATCCGCCTGCGCAATCCATATGTCGACCCGATCAGCCTGCTGCAGGTGGACCTGCTGGCCCGCTGGCGCGCCGCCGACCGCCCCGACGACGCGCTGTACCAGGCGCTGGTCGCGACCGTGAACGGCATCTCCGCAGGCATCCAGAACACGGGGTGAGGCTCGCCGCTTGCGCGGCATCGCCGCGCGGCGAGCCGAACGCCCGGCCATGGATGGCCGGGCCGGGCGATCCGAAGCCGATCGCGTGACGCCAGGGACGGCGGCGATTTCTCCAACGACATCGATGCACTGCGCGGCATCGCCGCGCGGCGAGCCAAACGCCCGGGTGAAGTCACGCCGCTTGCGCGGCACTGCCGCGCGCGTGGCTGAACGCCCGGCCATGGATGGCCGGGCCGGGCGATCCGAAGCCAGATGCGCGCCGCCAGGGACGGCAGCAGTTCCCCCAACGACATCGATGCACTGCGCGGCATTGCCGCGCGACCGACGCCATCTAACGCCAAAGCGGTAGCAGCGCCCCAACAAGCTCGATGCACACCCGAGACTCGCGGGGTCGCGAGCAAGCTCGCTCCTACGTTCAAGGCGTGGCAGACGCTTGCCATCGGGACCCTACTTCCCGCCATCGCACAGCGGGCATCGGATCGTCCGGTCCGGCTGTTCACGTTCAGACCTGCCGCGCGCGTGAACGAACGACGGCCATGGATAGACGGGCCGCGCCATCAGAAGCCGATCACGTGACGTCCGCGACGGCTGCAGTTCCCAGCGACAAAGCGTTCACTCGCGGTCCGCAACGTAGGAGCGAGCTTGCTCGCGACTCCAACGCATTCCTCGGTCACCCAGGCCATGTCCACCGCAGCTCAGGCCATCCGACGCAATACACCGTCGTGACAACAATCCGTCTGACGCGCCGCACCCGCACATGAACGCCGCGCCACACCGGCCCTGAACAAGCGCCACTAGACGCTTCAGACGCAAGAAGCTTCACGTCCGCCGCGCACCCACCGGCGTATTCTCGAATCGCCGCCACGGTGGAGGGCCGGCCATGAAACGCGCACTCACGATGCTGATCGCCGTTGGGCTGCTGGCCGGTTGCGCCACCACGCCCACGGTGTTCACCGACTACGATCCGGCCGTCAACTTCGGCCAGTACCAGACCTACCGCTGGACGCAGCAGCCGGAAGGCTTCTCGCCGCTGCAGACGCAGCGCTTCGTCGCTGCCGTGGACGCGAAGCTGCGCGAGCGCGGATGGACGCAGTCGCCCAATGCACAGGTCACCGTGGCAGGCCACATCGTCACCGAGCGTCGCGTGCGCGTGGACACCTGGAACAACGCGCCGATGTGGGGCGGATGGGGCTGGGGCAGTTGCTGCTGGGGACCGGGCTGGGGCCCGGGGTGGGGCGCGTGGGGCGGCTTCAACACCTCCACCACCGTGCGCAACTACACCTACGGCACGTTCGTGATCGACATGTTCGATGCACAGACGCAGCGTCCGCTGTGGCGCGGCATCGCGATGGGCACGGTCCCCGATTCGCCACTCGAACAGACCAACCGGTTGCAGCAGAGCGTCGATCGCATGTTCGCGCAGTTCCCGCCGAGTGCGGCGGCGCCACCTCTGCGTTGAATCCAGTCGCCGCTGACGGCTGGCGGCCGTCGTCCCGCTCAGGTACTCTACCCCAGTATTGTACCTGCGGACTTCCCGTGCCCCATTCCCCTGAAGAAAAGAAGCGCGTCCAGGCCCGCATCCGCCGCATCAAGGGGCAGGCGGATGCGCTGGAGCGCGCGCTCGAAGCCGGTGCCGACTGCGGCGCCGTGCTGCAGCAGATCGCCGCGATCCGCGGCGCGGTCAACGGGCTGATGTCGGAAGTGCTGGAAGCGCACATCCGCGAGGAATTCGGCCAGGCCGCCGAATCCCCGCAGCAGCGCGCCGCGCGCGTGACCGAACTCGCGGGGCTGGTCCGCTCGTACCTGAAGTGATTCGTTATTTCCGTTCATGCCAGGAGTTGCCATGAAAAGCCGTGCCGCCGTCGCCTTCGCCGCGGGCCAGCCGTTGCAGATCGTCGAGATCGACGTCGCCCCGCCCAGGGCCGGCGAAGTGCTGGTGAAGATCACCCACACCGGCGTGTGCCACACGGACGCGTTCACGCTCAGCGGCGACGATCCGGAAGGCCTGTTTCCCTGCGTGCTGGGCCACGAGGGCGCGGGCGTCGTCGTGGAAGTGGGCGAGGGCGTCACCAGCGTCAAGCCGGGCGACCACGTGATCCCGCTGTACACCGCCGAGTGCGGCCAATGCCTGTTCTGCAAGTCGGGCAAGACCAACCTCTGCGTCGCCGTGCGCGCCACGCAGGGCAAGGGCGTGATGCCCGACGGCACCACGCGCTTCTCGTACAACGGCCAGCCGCTGTACCACTACATGGGCTGCTCGACCTTCAGCGAATACACCGTCGTCGCCGAGGTCTCGCTGGCGAAGATCAATCCCGAAGCGAACCACGAGCACGTCTGCCTGCTCGGTTGCGGCGTCACGACGGGCATCGGCGCGGTGCACAACACCGCCAAGGTGCAGGAAGGCGATTCGGTGGCGGTGTTCGGCTTGGGCGGCATCGGCTTGGCGGTGATCCAGGGCGCGCGACAGGCGAAGGCGGGCCGCATCATCGCCATCGACACCAATCCGTCCAAGTTCGAACTCGCGCGCAGCATGGGTGCGACCGACTGCGTGAATCCGCAGGATCACGACAAGCCGATCCAGCAGGTGATCGTCGAGATGACCGGCTGGGGCGTGGACCACTCGTTCGAGTGCATCGGCAACGTCAACGTGATGCGCGCCGCGCTGGAATGCGCGCACCGCGGCTGGGGCCAGTCGGTGATCATCGGCGTCGCCGGCGCGGGGCAGGAAATCTCCACGCGCCCGTTCCAGCTGGTCACCGGCCGCAAGTGGATGGGCACCGCGTTTGGCGGCGTGAAGGGCCGTTCGCAGTTGCCGGGCATGGTTGAGGACGCGATGCGCGGCGACATCGAGCTGGCGCCGTTCGTGACGCACACGATGGAGCTGGACCGCATCAACGAAGCCTTCGATCTCATGCACGAGGGCAAATCGATCCGCTCGGTGATTCATTACTGAGAGGTTTGCCGCTGGCTGTCATTCCCGCGAAGGCGGGAATCCATGCTCGCGGGGCATCACCGCCGACGAAGGCCGGAATTGGCATGGGCAGTTGGATTCCCGCCTTCGCGGGAATGACGGCTAAAGGCAAGAGCGTCACGTTCTTCGAGTCCCGAGTCCCGAGTCCCGAGTCACCATTACGCATCCCGAAAAGCCCATGGAACGCATCGAACATCGCGCCTGCTTCGGCGGCTGGCAACACGTGTACCGGCACCATTCGAAATCGCTCGACTGCGAGACGACGTTCGGCGTGTACCTGCCGCCGCAGGCGGAGCAGCGCTCATGCCCGGTGCTGTACTGGCTGTCCGGACTGACCTGCACCGAGCAGAACTTCATCACCAAGGCGGGCGCGCAGCGTTATGCGGCCGAGCACGGCGTGATCATCGTCGCGCCGGACACCAGCCCGCGCGGGCCCGGCGTTGCCGACGCCGAGGGCTACGACTTGGGCGTCGGTGCCGGCTTCTACCTCGACGCCACGCAGGCGCCGTGGTCGAAGCACTACCGCATGTTCGACTACGTCTCGCGCGAGCTGCCGGACCTGATCGAGGCGCAATTCCCGGCGACGAAGGCACGCGCGATCAGCGGGCATTCGATGGGCGGACACGGTGCGTTGATCGTGGCGCTGAAGAATCCCGGACGCTACCGCAGCGTGTCGGCGTTTTCGCCGGTCGTCGCGCCTTCGCAGGTGCCATGGGGGCAGAAGGCGTTCGCGGCCTATCTGGGTGAGGACCGTGACGCGTGGAAGGCATGGGACGCGGCGGAACTGGTCGCCAGCGCGAGCGAGCGCCTGCCGCTATTGATCGACCAGGGCGAGGCGGACGAATTCCTGTCGACGCAGTTGCAGCCGCAGCGGCTGGTGGACGCGTGCACAGCCGCGGGGCATCCGATCGACCTGCGGATGCGTGCGGGATACGACCACAGTTATTACTTCATCGCCAGTTTCATCGGCGAGCATGTGGCGCATCATGCGGAGGCGTTGAGGCGTTGAGGCGTTGAGGCGTTGAGGCGTTGAGGCGTTAGGCGTTGAGGCGTTGAGGCGTTGAGGCGTTGAGGCGGTCAATTTTGTGCCGTTGCTTCCGGTCATCCTTGGGAGCGGATGCAGCCGCCTCGCTTTTGCTCGTCATCCCCGCGAAGGCGGGGATCCATGGACTTTTCACGCTTCACCGTTGTCCAGTCAGGAGCAACAGCCAAAGCTTCCGTCCGTCTAAAGCCGGCCGGGTCACTTTTCTTTGCTGACCCAAAGAAAAGTAACCAAAAGAAACGGTCTTCCCCGACACACCAATCCTACGACCGGAGACGGAGTCGGGGCCCCGCAAGTCGGCATCCATGCCTCCTTGCTCAGCGCCGCACATCCCTGTGCGGCGCCCTCCGGGTCTGGCGATGTGCAGGCTGTTCAACAGCAACAGCAACAACCACAACCTCGACCACGACGGAAAGAAAGCCGCAAGAACAACAACAGCAGCGACGCGAACTCCGCGACCCCAGCGGCCCCCTAGTTACCTGGGAAACCGAACCGTGAGCGGATGGCAGAAGTCAGCTGTATCCGCTTCTGCGTCTACGCCGACATGACCTGGACGCGGCGCCTTGCTCTTTGCTCGTCATCCCGCGAAGGCGGGGATCCATCGGTCAGCAACGGCAGCGTATGAAGCGCATTGGTGCCGCAGGACAGGCTCGTTGACGCCCATGCTTCACCGAATGACGTCACCTCGCCGAATAGCGCGGACCTGGAAGTCTGCGGGAAAACATCGGGAACGCGTCGTTAAACATGCGTGGCAGCTCGCCGACTCACACCACGCACACCAGCGCCCGCGCTCAACCTCCCTACGCCGACGTCACATCCCGCAATTCCCACGCGCTGCCCGCCAGCCAGCGCAGGCGCTGGCGCAGGATTTCGCCGGGGACGCTGGTGGTGGCGATCAGGTCGATGTGCAGGTCGTCCTGTTCGCCGCGTACGGTGGCGCCGGGATCGGTGGCGCCGAGCGACGGGTCGACGGCGTCGGGGTCGTCCTGCTGGCCTTTCCAGCGTTCGAACAGCGTCGGCTCGCGCAGGGCGGCTTCGAGTTGCTCGGCAAAACCTTCCGCGCTGACTGCGCTGAACGACAGCGATGCGTCGCTGCCGCGTGCGCGCTTGGCGTCGGGAAGCCGGATGTAGTAGCGGGCGGCCATCGCAGTGCTCCTGTGAGGAAGGACCTCAGTCTAGGACGCATGCACGTGCCTGCCCGTGAACGATCACGGAGCAGCGTAGGAGCGGGCTTGCTCGCGACCGTCGTTCCGAAGCGCTGATCGCCAGCAAGCTGGACTCCTGCGGGTGGGGTGACGAATGATCTAGGCCGTGAACTTCTGTCCTTCGGCCGCGAAGCCGACCACTACCGCGCCCTTGCCGACGTTGACCATGCCGGTGAGGCTCATGACGCTTTCGAACACCTCGACGTTGTTCGCCTGGCATGCATCGCGCAGCCGCTCGTAGCCGGGCAGCGCGCGCAGTTGTTCCAGTTCGCCGCCGTAGCTCAGGCACATCGTCGGGGTGAGCAATTCGTTGCGCTCCACGCGTTGCGAGACGTGTTCGAACAGCTTGGTTACGGCCGGTTCGAAGCCCTTGATCTTCGCCACCGGCCCGGTTTCGCCGCGGTTGGCGTGCAGCACCGGCTTGATGTCCAGCGCACTGCCCAGCGCGGCGCTGAGCAGGCCGACGCTGCGGTCGCCTTTGGCGCGTGCGCGATTGCGCAGGTAATAGAGGTCCGGCGGCACCATGTAGCCCTGCGTGTGCAGCGCCAGGTGTTCGAGGCGGGCACGGATCTTCGGTGCGCCCTCGCCCGCGGCGCGCAGGCGGATCGCTTCCACCGCGGTGATGCCCTGCGCGGCGAACAGGTTTTGCGTGTCGATCACGCGCAGCGCGAACGGCGTGGCGTTGCCGGCGGCGGCGCGCACGGCCTTGTAGTCGTTGAGGATGGCGAAGCTGGCCTGCTGCGCGTTGTCGAAGATCGGACTGCGCGTCTTGGTGATGGTCATGCAGAAGACGTAGTCGTAATCGATGACCAGCTTCTGCAGGAACAGGTCCTGGATCTGCTGCACCGTGTACGGCATGGTCTGCGCCTCGTGTCCGCGTTCGGCGACGTGCGCATGCAGGAACTCGAGGGTGGCCTCTTCGTTGCGATGGTCCGCGAGCACGGCGTCGCCGATGCGCACGGTGATGGGCAGCACGGTGACCTCGTGCTGCTCGAGGTACGGCAAAGGCAGGTCGCAGGCGGAGTCGACAACGAGTCCGATGCGCATGGTTCCCCTCCCGGAATGAGCGCTGGCGTTCGAAGTGTGACGGCCAGCATACCCGGTTGGAGGCATGCGTCGCGATGTGCAGTGCGTCAGGGTTACCGGCGGCGTTGCAGCCCCACCGGCAGGGCGCTCACGCGCTGCATCTCCTCGTCCTGCAGCACGGCGGGGTCGTGCAGCGCGGCCATGGCGAAGTCGAAGGCGTCGTTGCCCCAGAACAGCTCGCCATCCACGGCCAGCGTGGGCACGCCGTACACGCCGGCGGCGATGGCCTCGTCGGTGTTGGCGCGCAGGGCCGCCTTGGTCGCGTCCGCGTCCAGCGCCTCGGCCGGCACGTCCAGCGCCGCCATCAGCGGCACCAGTGCCTCCACGCTGTCGCCGGCCCGGCCCTGCGTCCACAGCCAGTCGAAGATGGAATCCACCGCCTCGGGCGTGTCGCCGGCGGCGATGCTCAGGCGCAGCGATGCGAGCGGATTGAACGGATGCGCAGGCGGGAAGCGCAGCGTCACGCCGGCCTGGCGCGCCAGCCACAGCACGTGGCGGTAGGTGAATTCACGCTTGCCGGGGATCTCGGCCGGACCCTTCTGTCCACGCGCGTCCAGCACCGCGGCAAACACGATCGGCACCAGCCGCACCGGTTCGCCGATCGCCTCGCGCTCGCGCACCAGCGGTTTTAGCCGCTGCCACTGCAGGTACGAGAAGGGCGAGATGAAGTCGAAGTACCAGCTCAACGGTGTCGGCGTCATGCGGTGTCCCCCGTCGATCGAATCTCCGATGCGTTCAGTGCCAGGCGCCCAGGATCAGGCCGTAAAGGCAGAACTGCACGATGTGGTAGCCGGCGTCGATCATCCACAGCTTCAGGCTGCGACCGGCGAATGCGTAGTTGATGCCGAAGCTCATCGCCACGAAGAACAGGCCGACCACGAAACCCGCGCCGAAGCCATCTGCGGCGGTGGCCTGGTTACCGAGGAACGTGGCGAACATCAGCGCCGCCAGCAGGCTGCACGCGAACGCGGTGGCGAATATGCGGCGGGGATGCGCGGGCGCGGCGTCGGGGTCGACACCCGCCTCGCGGCACCAGACGCGCTTGAACAGCGGGCCGTACCACAGCCCGCCCAAGACAAAGGCCGAGACGGCGGCGGCGATCACGGCCAGCCAGTTGAGGTCGATGTGCGGCGGGGTCATGGCGATCTGTGCAGTGGCGGGTGGAAGGCGCGCCCGAAGCTTGCAGGATACGGCCAGAGGGCCAGGGCGTCGCAGGGATTGCGTGGTCCCTGCTTGCAGGCGAGGGTTGGGAAGGGGGAAGTGCAGCGCGGGAACCTCGTCGTCGCATCGTTGTCTCGCGCGTCCCGCCCCTCACCCCAACCCCTCTCCCGAGCGCTCGCTGGCGGTGACGCCCACTGGTTCCTGCTCCCTCGCCTGCGTGCTGGTGAGGGTTGGGGAGGCGTGAAGTGCGGCGCGGGAACCTCGTCGCCGCATCGTGGCCTCGCACGTCCCGCCCCTCACCTCAACCCTTCTACCGGTAGGCGAAGGGCTCCATGGCTCAGCGTCCGGTCGGCGCCGGGTACGCCCGCGGCATACCGCCTTCCGCGGCGGGTACCGCGGTGCGCAGATAGCGGTCGCGCAGCTCGGTCTGGCGGCTGCGCATCTCGATCGCGCGGCCGTCCATCCACACTTGCAGGGCCACCGTGTTGACCTCCAGCGGGTCGCCGCTCCACAGCACCAGGTCGGCGCGCTTGCCGGGCGCGATGCTGCCGAGCCTGTCGGACACACCGAAGGTTTCCGCAGGGACGCGGGTCAGGCCGGCCAGCCCGTCTTCCCACGGCAGGCCGTTGGCCACGGCGTTGCCGGCCAGCTGGCGGATCTTGCGCGCGTTGTGCGAGGCATCGCCCGCCTGCGAGAAGCCCACCTGCACGCCGGCCGCACGCAGGCGTGCGGCGTTCTCCATGGTGGCGCCGATCTGGTCGAAGTCCGCCGGCAGGTTGCCCAGCGGGTCGACGAACACCGGCACCTTCGCGGACGCGAGCTGTGGCGCCACGCGCCAGGCTTCGGCGCCGCCGGCCACGGCCACGCGCACGTTGTGGCGGGCGGACCAGCGCAGCAGCTGGCGGATGTCGGCGGC
>NZ_DASRTS010000001.1:0-95268 GCF_035655815.1 Lysobacter sp. | reverse complement strand
ACCGGTGGTGGCGCCTCCGCGGCCACCTGCGCCGCACGCGCCTGCGTCAGCGCCGCGCCGATGTCGGCGTAAGTGGGCGCGATCCGCTGCGCACGCTCCAGTACCTCGCTGGCTTGGGCATGGCGGCCCGACCACGACAACGCCTGACCGTAGCCGAGCAGGTAATCGGCGTTGTCGGGCTCGTTGGACAACAGGGCTTCGTACAGCGGCAGCGCGCGTCCGGGTTCGCCATTCCACGCATGCGTGCGGGCCAGTAGGAAGCGCGCCTGCGCATCGTCGGGTGCCGCCTGCAGCCGCTGTTCGAGGATGCGCGCGGCGGCCGCGTAGTCGCGTGCGTCGATGCGCGCCTGCGCCTGTTCGACGGTCTGCGCATGCAGCGCACCGGCGAGCGCGGCCAGCGCGACCGCCACCAGCGGTCCCGCCACTGCCTTGGTCACAGCGAACGCCTCAGCAGGCGGCGGATGCGGGCCAGCAGTTCTTCCGGCTGGAAGGGCTTGGTGACGTAATCGTCGGCACCGATCTCCAGCGCACGCACGATGTCGGCCTCGCGCGCCTTGGCCGTCAGCATCAGCACCGGCACGGATTTCCACTCGGGCAACGCGCGCAGCCGTTCGACCAGTTCCAGGCCGTCGCGGAACGGCAGCATGAAATCCATCAGCACCAGGTCGGGCGCGGGCCCGGCCTGTATGCGTTCCAGACCGGCACGTCCGTCGGCCAGGTGCTCGACCGTGAAGCCGTTGCGCTCCAGCAGGTACCGCACGATTAGGGCGATGTCTTCCTCGTCCTCGACCATCAGGACTTTCATCGGTTCGCTCATCCGGCCTCCTTCGTCTGCGCGCCACTGGCCGGCCAGTGGCGCAGGCTCTCCAGGATCAGGGTCGCAAGCTCGCGGGCATGGTGGCGTGATTTGACCAGCCGCCGCAGCACGGTGCGGCTTTCCGCCAGTCCCGCGTCCTGCGCGGAGAAGATGATCACCGGCGTCGGCGGCCGCGCATGCGCGAGTTCGGGCAGCAGCTCCGAGCCGTCGCCGTCGGGCAGCATCATGTCCAGGATCACCAGGTCGTGCCGGCGCCGCGCAAGCTGCTCGCGTGCCTCCTCCAGCGTGCCGGCGGCGTGCAGGTTCAGGGCGTGGCCTTCCAGCAGGGTGCGCAGCACCTCGCGCACGTCCTCATCGTCCTCCACGTGCAGCACGTCGCGTCGTCCGTTGCGGCCGCGCAGCGTGGAGCGCACGGTTTCGGCCACCTGCTCCGGATCCAGCGGCTTGCCGAGCCAGTCCACCACGCCGACCGCGCCGCCACGCAGGCCTTCGGTGGCGACCGATGGCGGGCGCATGCCCAGCAGCAGCACCGGCAGGAAGCGGAAGCGCGCCTGCGAGCGCAGGTCGCGCAGCACGCCCTGCGCCGAGGTGCCCGCCGAACCCAGGTCGATGGCCAGGCCCTGCGCATTGGGCGAATCGAGCATGCTGCGCGCCTGCGCCGCGTCACCGGCCACACAGGTGCGATAGCCGTGTTCGGCCAGCATGCGGGAGAGCTCGTCGGCCATCACCGCGTCGTCCTGCAGCAGCACCACGCAGGGCGCGTCGTCCGGCCCGGCGACGTGCGCGGTGTCGTTCAGGCGCATCGCTTCCGGCAGCCAGACGTGGAAGCGCGTGCCCTGGCCCGTCACCGTGTCGAAGCCGATGCGCCCGCCCATCTTCTCCACCAGCGACTGGGTGATGGCCAGGCCAAGGCCGGTGCCTCCACGGCGGCGCACGTCGGATGCGTCCGCCTGCGCGAAGCGCTCGAACACGCGCGGACGGAAGTTCTCCGGGATGCCCTCGCCATGGTCGCGCACGTCGATCCGCAGACCGCCATCGGCCCGCGTCACCGACACGTCGACGACGCCGCCCGGACGCGAATGCTTGATCGCGTTGGACAGCAGGTTGGCCATGACCTGCGCGAAGCGGTCCACGTCCGCTTCCACCACGCCGTCGTCGCCCGGGTGGAATTCCACCGACACGTCGAACTCGCGCCCGTACGTGGCGATCTGGTCCACCGACTGCGCCACCAGCGCGCGCAGCGGCAGCCGGTGCAACTGCAGCGACAGCCCGCCCCACTGCAGCTTCTCGATGTCGAGGATGTCGTTGATCAGGCGCACCAGGCGTTCGGTGTTCTTGTGCGCGATGTCGAGCAGCGGCCGCGCGGCGTCCGGCAGCTCGCCGGTCATGCCGCCGGCCACCATGCCCAGCGCGCCGCGGATCGAGGTGAGCGGCGTGCGCAACTCGTGGCTGATGGTGGAGATGAACTCGTCCTTCATCCGCTCCATGCGCTGCTGCGCCGACACGTCCACCACCACCGTGAGCACCTGCCGCTGCGCGCTGGCCAGTTCCAGCGGACGCTTGAGCACCTGCATCCAGCGTTCGGTACCACGCGCATCGACGATGCGGACGCGGTCGGCGCGCCATTCGTTCTCGCCCTGCAGCAGCGCTTCGTCCGCGTGCAGCAGCGGACCGATGATGCGGTGCTCGGCCAGATCCTCCGGCCGCCTGCCTTCGAGCTGCATCGGGGTCAGCCCCATCACCGCGGCGAACGCGTTGTTGCACAGGGTGAAGCGTCCACTGGTATCGCGGACGAAGATCAGGCTCTCGTCCACGTCGACGATGGCGCGCAGGAATTCATGCTGGTCGCGCAGCGCGCGTTCCTGCTGGATGAACTCGGTGACCTCGCGCACGATCGCCAGGTGCCCCTCGTCGATGGCGACCAGGCGCGCCTCGTAGATGCGACCGTCCTCGTCCTGGGTGGTCAGCGTGCGTACGCCCGTGCCTGCACGGACTTCGCCCAGCACACCGCGGATCGCGGCGAGCACGACCTGCGGCAGCGTCGCCCCGTGGGCGTTGGACAGCAGCTTTGGCCGGCCCTCGGCGTCGATCTGCCACAGCAGGTCGGGGATGGCCTGCATGATCGCCCGCTGGCGCGCTTCTCCTGCGCGCGCGGCGAGCATCGCCCTGCGTCGCTGCGCCAGGCTGCGGTGGACCGAGATCAGTGCGGCGACGAGCAGCGTCAGCGCCAGCAGCGTGCCCCACGTGGTCCACATGCGGAACTCGGCGACGCGCTGGTTCACCAGTTCGTGCTGGCGCGCCAGCCGCCAGCGCTCCTCGGTTTCCAGCCGCGCCAGCAACGCGCGCACGCGGTCCATCGCCTGTTTGCCGCCGGCCTGGGTCACGCTGGCAGTGGCCGCGTCCAGTCCGTGATTCCGGCGCAGGTCCACGTTGGCCTGCGCCAGACGGAGGCGCTCGTCGATGGCCTGCTGCGTGTCGGCCCACCACACCGCATAGCCGGGACGGCTGCCGATCATGTCCTGCAGCCGCCCGCGCTCGAAGGCCAGCCGCTTGATTCCCCGTTCGTACGGTTCCAGGAAGTCCGCGGTGCCCGTGATGACATAGCCGCGCATGCCGGTCTCGACGTCCTGCAGGGCCGACAGCGTGCCCTGCACCACGGTGAGCACCTCCACGCTGCGCGCCACCGCCTGGTCGGCGCGCAGCAGCGCTTCCTGCGTGCGCTTGGCCTGCCATTCCAGCAGCACGATCACCAGCAGCGCCAGGCCGAAGCCGATGTTGTGTATCCGGATCCTTGGCATCCGCACGCGCGAGCCCTCGGTGTCCATCGGGAACGTATCGTTGGCGCACCGATGCTGCCATGACGGCCGTCCCATGCCGTGAAGATGCCTTGCGCGCGGCGTCGCTAGGCTTGCATGCCTCGCCATCGACGAGCCGCGCCATGCCACGGATCCCGCGCAAGTCCGACTTCCCCGTGAACCAGGTCCGCCGCTACCTGGAGCCCGGCCCCATCGTGCTGATCAGCTCGGCCCATGCCGGACGGCGCAACATCATGACGCTGGGCTGGCACACGATGCTGGAATTCGAACCGTCGCTGGTGGGCTGCATGATCGCCGGCGACAACCACAGCTTCGGGCTCGTCCGCGGCAGCGGCGAGTGCGTGATCAACCTGCCCACCGCGGCGATGGTCGACACCGTGGTCGGGATCGGCAACTGTTCCGGTGCGCAGGTCGACAAGTTCGAGGCGTTCGGCCTGACACCGCGGCCGGCGCGCAAGGTCGGCGCGCCGCTGATCGCGCAGTGCCACGCCAGCTTCGAATGCCGGCTGCACGACGACGCGATGGTGGATCGCTACAACTTCTTCATCTTCGAGGTGGTGAAGGCGCACGTCGCCGCCACGCCGAAGCAGCCGCGCACGCTGCACTACACGGGCAGCGGCATCTTCGTGACCACCGGCAGTGACGTGATCCGCCGCCGCTCGATGTTTCAGCCGGAACTGCTCTGGCCCGAGCCGCCCGGTGGACGCAGGTAGACCGGATTGCCGATCAGCCAGAGCGTTCCGTCCGGCCCGCGCACGTCCACGCGCAGCCAGTGCGCACGGCCGTCGCCCTGCCAGTCGAAGCGCAGCGTCTGTCCGTCGGAGGCGATGGTCGCATCGTCCAGCAGCTGCACCTGTTTTCCGTCCAGCCACACCACGACGCGCGCGCCGGCCAGATCGCGGGTCTGCAGTTCGAAGCCGACCGTCGTGCCATTCGGGACGCTCAACGTGTCGCCCATGCCGGCGGTCTTTGCGCCTGCGCGGGCGTTCATCGACATCCAGCGGGCACGCGTGCCCTGCACGTCCACGAACACGTGACCAGCGCGCAGTCCGTCGAGGATGGCCGGCATCGACAACTCGCGCGCGTGCACCACGGTGGTCGGCTGGCCGATCGCACCGCCACCGAGCCCCGACAGCGATTGCGCCGCATCATGGTTGTCGCTGCCGCCGATCGCGGTGAGCCGGTGGCCGGCATCCAGTTGCGCATGCCAGAACGGAATGCCGGAGTACGGCGTGTCCGCGTCCATGCCGTTCACCACTTCCACCGCCTGCAGAAGGTTTACGTCGGCCGCAGGCGACGGCGTCCAGCCGCAACCCATGCAGCGTTCGTCCGAAGGCCGGATCGGATGGTTGATCGACACCACGGCCTGCAGCTGCTGCGCATCGCGCAGAACGTCGTCCCACTCGCGGTCACCGCTCACGCGGAAGTCCAGCGGTGCCACGCTGCCGAACAGGTTGGCGTGGCCGCTGAAGGTGGTGATCTCGCGGCCGGGCATCAGCAGCAGACGGTCGAAGTACGGCTGCAGTTCGCGGATGCCGTTGGCCTGCGAGACGGTGTTGTGGTCGGTGATGGCAATGAAATCCAGGCCGCGTGCGGCCGCCGCCTGCGCGGTGAGGAACAGCGGGCACGGCACCTTCACGCCGTTCTGGCTCTTGCAGCTGCCGTCGCTGTGCGCGTCGTGCAGATGCAGGTCGCCGCGATACCAGCCTGCCTCCGCACGCAACGGCGCCGCCAGCACCGGCGGCTGCCAGAACGGCTCGCCGGCCCCGTCCAGCCATACCTGCGCGCGGTAGCGCGAGGTCACGCCCTGGCGGATGTTCGGAATGCCCAGCAGCAGCGACCACCGACCCGGCGCGATCCCGCCCGGCAGGTACGACGGCGTGGCGTCGGTGGAGGAAACGGTGAACAGCCGCTTGTTGCCGCCGCTCCAGCCGCGGAATCCCTGCGGGCTGGAAAAACCGCCAGGGCCGAGCAGCCCGAGATCCACCGTGGTCTTCTGCTCGCGTCCGTCGTACTCGAACTGCACGGTGATGCGCTCGGTGCCGGCGGGCACGTCGAACGGCACGGTGCGGTAGCGCTGGTGGTCACGGCCGTCGAGCGTGCCTTCCATCACCACGTCGGGCTTTCGCTCGGACGGATCGGCCGCCAGCACGTCCGCCGTCGGCCACAACGCAGTTAACAACGCAAGCGCCTGCAACAGGGCACGCATGTCAGGGCTCCATCAGCGAGGCGCACGCGGGATGCGCAGGGTGGCAACGGAGGAAGCCGCCGCCGGGGAACTCGACGCGGTACTCCGGCCACCGCGGATCCGGTCGCGGATAGTCGGTGGAGACGAACTGCGCGCCGCTCGCGAAGGCGGCCTCGCGTCGCTGCGTCGCGCCGGTGCGTGCCTCCCGCGTGTCGGCGTCGGCGCGCGTGCGCACCAGCAGGCCGGCCTTCAAGGCGCGGGCGATGTCGCGACGCTGGCCGAGCGGCTCGTTGAGGATCGCGATGGCGCTGTCGTCCTCGATGCGATCGGAGGCGACGAACATCGCCGGCGAGGTACCGCGCGCACGGTAGATCGCGCGCTTGGCCGGGCCTTCGTCCAGCACCAGGAAGACCTTGCCGCGCATGCGTCCGAGCGTCGGCCATCCCTGCGCACGGACCGCTTCAGGCAGGCTGCGATGGCTGCCGCGCAAGTGCACGGGCTGGAACAGCTGCGCCGCGCCGAAGACGCCACGGACTTCCGCATCCAGCGCGTCGAACGCCGCCGCGTCGAACGGCAGCGCGGGCGTCGCCTTCTGACCGCCGGCGCCGTCCTTCGCATTCACCGAAATCATGATCGGCGCGTGCCACGGATGCGTCGCGGACCAGTCGCGCACCTGTTGCAGGCATTGCACGAACGTCACGCACGAGCTGCGGAAGTCGATGTCCTGCAGGTGCATGACCTTGAAGCCCGGCGCACGCATGCGCGCCAGGTCGGCCGGCGACCACGGCGGTGCCGCGTAGCCGCGGCGATGCGCGCCGGGCGGCGCGAGGTACCGGCCGCCCTGCGGGTCGTGGTAGACGTCCAGTTCCAGCGTTCGCACGCCCAGGTCCAACTGCGCGGGCAGCGACGAATGCGCGTAGTCCAGCCCGTCCGCACCGGCGGCGTCCACCGCGTGGTGTGCCGCCAGCTCGGCGGTCGGAATCGCCAGCTTGTAGCTGTTGTGCGTGCCGATGAACTGCAGGGCGGCGAGCGGCAACGCATCCACGGCCGCGAGCGTGCACGGCGCCTGCCCCGACGGGCGCTCCACGTCGCAGGCGGAGGCGGTCCATGGCAGGGCCGCCCCCAGCGCCGCGATGATTACTGCGGCAATGCGCATCAGAATTTGTACATCACGGCCAGGCGGTACGAGCGGCCCAGCACCGGGCGTGCGATGAACGTATTGGCACCGGCATCGGCGTTGACCAGTTCGCCCGCGCGCGGGTTGCCTTCGGTCAGGCCCAGCGAGTTGTCGATGTTGTCCACGTAGCCGAACACCGACCACTGCGGCGTGATGTCGTAGCGCGCGCTGGCGCTCCACACGTCGTAGGACGGCAGGCGAACGGTGTTGGCGGTGTCGACGTAACGCTCGCCCTGGTACTCGTACGCCAGCTGCAGGCGCAGGCGCTGGTCGAGCAGGTTCACGCCCGGCACCACGCGCAGGCTCTGCTTGGGCACGCGGATCAACTGGTTGCCGACGTAGTTGCGGATGACCGGCGAGCCGTTAACCGATTCGGTGTAGCGCAGGTTGTCGTACTCGGGCTCCTGCAGCGTCGCGGTGACCTGCATGTCGAACCAGTCGATCGGATACCACGCCGCTTCGAGTTCCAGGCCGTAGGTCCTGGTGGCGGCGTAGCCCTGCTCGACGCGCTGCACGGTGCCGCTGAGGTTGAACACCGAGTTGCTGAAACCGACGTTGTCGTACTTGGTGTAGAAGGCGGTCGCGTACACGTCCAGGTTCTGGTGCGTGAACTTGTAACCGGCCTCGGCCAGATCCATCGTCTGGGTGATGGGCTTGTTGGAGTTGGCGTTCACGCAGGCGTCCACCGCGGCCAGCGAGCAGTTCGACCAGCGCGTGATGTAAGCGTTGAGGCTGGGCAGGCGGAAGGCCGAGGTCCAGCGCGCGAACACCCCCTGGTACGGCGAGAACTGGTAGTTCGCGCCCACCGTCCAGCCGGACTTGCTGAAGCTTTCGTCGTAGGTGATGAACTGGCCCGAGCCGGTGAGCATGTTCGAGTTGGGGAACGAGCCCAGGTTGGCCGTGGTGCGGATTTCCATCCAGCCTTCGACGTTCACTTCCTCGTGGCGCACGCCGCCGTCCAGGCGCAGCCTGTCGTTCACCTGCCACTCGTCCGACAGGTAGAACGCGTGCGTGGTGGAGCGGCCGCTGGCGTTCTCCCACTCGTAACCGTTGCGGAAGATGCCGCCCTCGGTGATGGTCTTGATCGGGTTGCCGGCCGCGTCCAGCGCGACCAGGTCGAGCAGGCGCGCATTGTCGCGTACGTCCAGCAGCACGTTGGACGAGTAGCGGTCGAAGTCCTGGTCGAACTGCGCGTAGTAATAGCCGAAGGTGACGTCGTGGCTCTGCTCGCCCATTTCGAAGCGGCGCATCAGGCGCGTGTCGTTGGTCAGCTCGTTGACCGGCGCGGTGATGCCGCGCACGCCGCCGACCACCATCAGGCCGTTGCCGTTCTGGTTGGCCGTATCGAACACCTGCGACGGGTCGCTGGCGTAGCGCAGCTGCAGGCGGGTCGCACCGGGGACCGACGCCAGCGCGCGGCGCGCGTCCGCACCGTTGAGCCACTGCGCCGCGCTCTGCAACTGCAGCGGGTAGACGCCGTTGCGCGTGGTCTCCGTGGTGCTGTAGCGCAGCGACTCGGCCAGGCGGAAGCCGGCGCCCAGGTCGTAGTTGAACTTGAACGTGTACTGGTCGCGCTCGATGCCGGTGCCGACCGAATTGTCGAAGTCGTAATACGTGCCATCGCCCTGCAGCAGCCGCATGCGCTCCGTTTCAGGGCCGGCCATCGTGCCGAAGTTGCCGTCGAAGCCCGGCACGCCACGGATCTCGCCGTCGGCGTAGGTGCGCATCGGGATGCCCAGGTACAGGATGACGTCGTCGTCGATGCGCTTGAAGTCGAACATCATGTCGCCGCGCTCGAACGCACGGCTCAGGTTGACGCGGAACTGGCCGCCCTTGTTGGCGTCGAAGCCGGGATCGCGGATGCCGTCATCCTGGCGGTAGAAGCCGCCCACGCCCAGCTTCCAGTCGCCCGCGCCAATCGGTGTCCCGTAGAAGAAGTCCAGGCGGCCCAGGCCGTAGTCGCCCCAGGTGTACTTCATGACGCCCTCGGCCTCGTCGCCGACCACGCGCGGCACGAAGTTGATCGCACCGGCCGGCGCGTTGGAGTAGAACACCGACGACGGACCGCCGCGCACCACTTCGATGCGCTCGATGGTCTCGTCCAGGCGGAACACCTGGTCGGCGTTGAGGTAGCCCAGCGCGGGGTCGTGCTGCACCGGCATGCCGTCCTCGAGCAGGTTCACCGAGCCGAAGCCGTCCACCGGGATGCCGCGTGCACGGATGTTGCCGCTGGCTTCGCCGCCGGAGGCTTCGACCCAGAAGCCCGGCACGGACTTCATGGCTTCGGTGACGGACGTCGGTGCCTGCATGCGCAGGCGTTCCTCGTCGATGCGCGTGACCGAATAGCTGGTCTCGGCCTTGCTGCGTTCCTGGATGCCCGAACGGCCGGTCACGATGACCGCGTCAAGTTCGGTGGCTTCGCGGCTTCCGTCCGTGGAGGCTTCGACGTTCTGCGCGTGCGCCGGCGCGGACAGCGCAGCGACGACGGCAAGAGCGAGGGCGTGGCGAATCGCGCGGCGATGCGCGTGTGGCTGGCGGCTCATGGTGCGGACGTTCCCGTGATGGAGCCGGTGCGCGGGCACCGGGTGCATGAAAAGCCCGCGATGTTCGAGCCGGATTCTTAAAGTCCCGTTACGCAACGTTGACGCTGCGGATATGTGCGACGTATCGTCACTCGTCGCATGGACACGGCCCGATTCGGCAAATGGTCGCGATGGGCGCATGGACAGCCGCCGCGTCCTCAACTGCCCCATCGCAACTTGCATATTTCCATATTTCTGGAAATATAGAATCATGGAAACCGACACTGCCCTGCGCGCCCTGGCCGCGCTCAGCCACGAATCCCGCCTCGCCGCATTCCGCGAGCTCGTCCAGGCCGGCCACGACGGCATGGCCGTCGGCGAACTGCGCGAACGGCTCGACCTGCCGCCGGCCACGCTGACCGCACACCTCAACGTGCTGCGCGCGGCCGCGCTGGTGCACGACGAGCGCGAGGGCCGGGTGATCCGCGTGCGCGCCAACTACCTGCAGATGGACGCGCTGGTCGGCTACCTCACCGAAAACTGCTGCGGCGGTGCGTCCGTCTGCGCGCCTGCCGCGTCCTGCAAGCCCCGCAAGAAAGGAGCCTCGCGATGAACCGCTTCCACGTGCACCTCAACGTGGCCGACCTGCCGGCCAGCATCCGCTTCTATTCGCAGTTGTTCGCCAGCGAACCCACCGTGGTCAAGGGCGATTACGCGAAGTGGATGCTGGAGGACCCGCGCGTGAACTTCGCCATCTCCACGGCCGGTCGCGCGCCCGGCATCGATCACCTCGGCATCCAGGCCGACAGCGACGGCGCGCTGGCGGAGCTGGGTCGCCGGCTCGAAGCTGCCGGCGGCACCGTCACCCCGGAGGACGACACCACCTGCTGCTATGCGCGCTCGGACAAGTTCTGGACCGAGGATCAGCAGGGCACGCGCTGGGAGACGTTCCACACCTTTGGCGACGCTACCACCTACTACGCTGCGGACACTGCGTGCGCGGGCGAAGGCGCCTCGTGCGCGCCCGCGGCACAGCGTACGACGCAGGCTGCACCGGCAGCGAAACCCGCTGCACGCCGCCCGTCGCAGGCGTGCTGCTGCTGACCTCATGACGGATCCGACCGATGCCCCCTGCCCGCACGCGCGTTCTGTTCGTCTGCGTCGAGAACGCCAACCGCAGCCAGATGGCCGAGGCGTTCGCGCGCCTGCACGGCGGCGACGGCGTCGAAGCCGTGAGTGCGGGCTCGCGCCCGTCCGGCGTGATCAATCCCAGGGCCGTCCGCTTCATGGAGGAAGTCGGCTACGACCTGACCGCGCACGCATCGAAATCGCTGGACCAGATCGAAGGCGAATTCGATGCGGTGATCACCATGGGTTGCGGCGACGACTGCCCGTGGGTGCCGGCGCGACGGCGCGAGGACTGGGCGTTGCCCGACCCGAAGCA
This sequence comes from Lysobacter sp., assembly GCF_035655815.1. NCBI lineage: Bacteria > Pseudomonadati > Pseudomonadota > Gammaproteobacteria > Lysobacterales > Lysobacteraceae > Lysobacter > Lysobacter sp. The sequence goes on along the minus strand of NZ_DASRTS010000001.1, from coordinate 84,304 downwards.
CATGGATGACGAGCAGTACCGCGCCGTGCGCGACGAGATCTCCGCGCGCGTGCGGGCGCTGCTGGCCGATCTGGCGCGCACTGCATGACGCTGGCGCGGCGACTGCTGGCCGAGTTCGTCGGCACCGCGATGCTGCTGGCCGTGGTGGTCGGCTCCGGCATCATGGCCAGCCGCCTGTCGCAGGGGAACGACGGCGTCGCGCTGCTTGCCAACGCCGCGGCCACCGCGGGCGGCCTGTACATGCTCATCAGCGTGTTCGGGCCGATCTCCGGCGCGCACTTCAATCCGGCGGTGACGCTCGCCTTCCTCCTGAAGCGGCAGATGCCGGGCAATGCGGCGCTGGCGTACATCGCGATGCAGGTGTGCGGCGCCATCGCCGGTACCTTGCTTGCGCACGCGATGTTCGACCTGCCGCTGCTGCAGCCCGGCACGCATGCGCGCACCGGCGGCGCGCAGTGGCTCAGCGAAGCGGTCGCGACGTACGGCCTGCTGCTGACGGTGCTGCTGGGCGTGCGGCATCGCCCGGCGATGGTGCCGGCGCTGGTCGCGGCCTACATCTTCGCCGCGTACTGGTTCACGGCCAGCACGTCGTTCGCCAATCCCGCGGTGACGCTGGCGCGCTCGCTGACGCAGACGTTCGCTGGCATTCGCCCGGCAGACGTCGGCGGCTTCGTGGTGTCCCAGCTCGCGGGCACGTTGCTGGCGCTGGTCACGGCCGCGTGGCTGCACCCGGCACGTGAACCGGCGCAAACCTCACCCACGCCCGCCCCGACACCGTAGGACGCCACATGCTGCGTACCGCCGATCCATCCGACCTCGACGCCATCGCCGCCCTGCTCACCGGCGGCGCACTGCCCGTCGACGATCTGCGCATTTCGTCCATCGGCTTCCTCGTCGCCGAAGACGCGGGCACGATCGTCGGCGTCGTGGGCCTGGAGACCTTCGACGAAGCCGGCCTGTTGCGCTCGCTCGCGGTCGCGCCCGCCCAACGCGGGCAAGGCCTCGGCGGAGAACTGGTCGAGGCCCTGGAGCGCGATGCATGCGACCGCGGCCTGCGTCAGCTGGTGCTGTTGACCCAGACCGCCGAGCGCTTCTTCGCGCAGCGCGGATATCGCGTCATCGCGCGCGCAGACGCGCCAGCGGCGATCCAGGGCAGCGCGGAGTTCCGCTCGATCTGCCCGGCTTCGGCGGTGTGCATGGTCAAGGCGTTGCGCGACTGACACCCCTGAACGCATGGTCGAACGCCACGTTCGTCACGAGTCGACCCGCATGTGCACGCTTTCGCCCTGGCGATATGCATAGAATCGGTCTGTCTCTCCCGCGTGATGCCCATGATCGATCCAGCCCCGGGCGCCGCTCCGTCCCGTGCAGCCGCACCGCATGTCGTGGTGGTCGATGACGACCCGGAAATCGGCCTGCTCCTGTCGCGATACCTGTCCGGCCAGGGCCTGCGCGTCAGCGTGGCCGACAGTGGCGCGGGCCTGCGCGACACGATGCGGGGACAGGCGGTCGACGTGGTGCTGCTGGACCTGGGCCTGCCGGACGAGGACGGCCTGAGCCTGATGCGCTGGTTGCGCGGCCACTGGCACGGCCCGGTGATCATCATCAGCGGCCGCGGCGAATCGGTGGAGCGCGTGGTCGGCCTGGAACTGGGCGCTGACGATTACGTCACCAAGCCTTTCGACCTGCGCGAGCTGCTGGCGCGCATCCGCTCGGTGCTGCGCCGCGCGCAGCGGGCGCCCGTCGCGGCCCCGTCGGCACCGATCGGTTTCGAATTCGATGGGATGCGGCTGGATCCGCAGGCGCGCCGGCTGACGCGTGCCGACGGCAGCGACGTGGCGCTGACCGCGGGCGAATTCGACCTGCTGCTGGCAATGGTCGAGCGGCCCAACCAGGTGCTCAGCCGCGACCGCCTGATGAACGCCGTGCACGGCCGCGATGCCGGTCCGTACGACCGCTCCATCGACGTGCAGGTCGGCAGGTTACGCCGCAAGCTGGAAGACGACCCCGCCAGTCCCAAGCTGATCAAGTCCGTGCGCGGATCCGGCTACTTCTTCGCCGCGACGGTGCGCGGGAGTCGCGCATGAACATGGACCTCAAGTGGCTCGAAGCCGTGCCGGATGCACTGGTGGTGGTCGACGAGCACGGCCGCATCGCGGCGGCCAACCGGCAGGCCGAGCAGTTGTTCGGCTATGCACCCGGCGAGCTGTCGGGTCTGCCGGTGGAATCGCTGATGCCGGAAGGCGCGCGCGAGCGCCACCACGCGCATCGCCACGGCTACATGGCCGCCTCGCGCGTGCGCCCGATGGGCGGCAGCGGCATGGCGCTGGTCGGGCAGCGTCGCGACGGACAGCAGTTTCCGGTGGAGATTGCGCTGAGCCCTCTGGAAACGGGGGCCGGCCTGCGCTACCTGGCCTCGGTGCGCGACATTTCCGAAACCCAGCGCGCGCGCCAGGCGCTGGTGCGCGCGCGTTACGACGCGCTCGTCGCACGCGTCGGCCAGCTCGCGCTGGAGTCCACCGCCGCCGATACGGTCGTCGCCGGCCTGCCGGCGCTGCTGGTGGATGCGCTGGGCATCGACGCGGCGGTCATCGTGTTCCTGCGCGATGACACGCTGGACGTGCACGCACAGCAGGGTTTCGACACCGCCGCCTTCGACGACGAGGCGCGGCAGCGCACCGCTGCGGACATCGCGCGCGGGCAGACGTCGGTCGTTGAGGACGCCGCGCATGACGAGCGCCATCGTCTGGTCTTCCCGGCCCGGCATGGCAGCAGCGCGATCGTGCCGCTGTCGGGCGGCGACCGGCCGATCGGCGCGCTGATGGCCTGGGCGGGGGAGCCGCGCCGCTTCGATCACGACGCGCTGCACCTGCTGCAGTCCAGCGCCAACCTGCTGGCCGCGCTGCTGCAGCGCCGCCGCACCGAGGAACAGCTTGCGCACGCGCAGCGCCTGGACGCGATCGGCCAGCTCACCGGCGGCATCGCGCACGACTTCAACAACCTGCTCACGGTGATGTCCGGCAGCCTGCAGCTGCTGGAGATGGAAGTGGGCGACCGCCCCGAGGCGGCCGAACTCATCGCCAGCGCGTTGCGCTCGGCCGGACGCGGCGCCGAGCTGACGTCGAAGCTGCTGGCCTTCGCGCGCCGGCAGAAGCTCAGCCCCAGCGCGGTCTCGCCGCCGCAGCTGCTGCGCGACCTGGAACTGATGCTGCGACGCACGCTGGGCGAGTCGGTGCACCTGCACGTGCAGTGCCCGGAGGACATCGCCGCGGTGTACGCCGACGCCTCGCAGCTGGATGCGGCGCTGGTGAACCTGTCGCTCAACGCACGTGATGCGATGCCGCGCGGCGGCGACATCACCATCTCGGTGAGCGAGCGGCGCCATTACGACCCACAACCCGACCGGCGCGACCAGCCCGATCGCTACATCGTGTTCACCGTCACCGACACCGGCCTGGGCATGACGCCCGAAACGCTGGCGCGCGCGGTGGAACCGTTCTTCACCACCAAGGGCGCCGGACGCGGCAGCGGCCTGGGGCTGAGCATGGTGTACGGCTTCGTCGAGCAGAGCGGCGGTCACTTCCACATCGACAGCCGGCTGGGCTACGGCACGCGCGTGGAGCTGTGGCTGCCGGCCGCGCGCAGCGCGCAGGGCGCGGGCGGCATCCGGGCGGACGGCGCGATGAACGGCGCCGGCGAACGCGTGCTGGTGGTGGAGGACGAGGACGAGGTACGCGCGATCGCGGCGATGTTCCTGCGCTCACTCGGCTATCAGGTGGTCGCGGTCGGCAATGCGGCGCAAGCGCTGGAGCAGCTGCGCCAGGATGCCTCCATCGCCGTGCTCTTCAGCGACGTGATGCTGGGGCCGGGCATGAACGGCCGCGAGCTGGCCAATGCCGCGCGCGAACTGCGGCCGGAGCTGCCGGTGCTGCTGACTTCCGGCTACGAGGACGCGCCGGACGACGGGCGCCATGAACTGCTGCGCAAACCCTATCGCCGCGAGGACCTCGCCGCGGCACTGCATCGCAACCTGCGCGGGCGCTCAGCAGGCGACCAGTGAGCGCAGTCCCACCGCGTCGCGGATGACGATGCGGCTGCGGTTCACCTCGATCAGCCCCCGCGCCTGCATGCGCGACAGCACGCGGGCGATGGTCTCCAGTTGCAGCGAGAGGAAGTTGCCCAGCTCCGCGCGGGTCATGTGCAGCTTCAGATGGCTGGCATCGAAGCCCAGCGAACCCAGGCGCGCAGCGAAGTCCAGCAGGAAGGTACCCACGCGCTGTTCGGCGGAGAGCGAGCCCAGTGCCAGCATCCAGCCCCAGTCGCGGCGGATCTCGGCGGCCAGCAATCGCGTGAGCCGCTCCTGGAAGTGCGGTGCGCGCAGTTCTTCCATCGGCACTTCCCACACTTCACCCGCGTCCAGCGCCAGCGCGTCGCAGGCGTGGGTGGGCATGTCCAGCGCCTCGATGCCCAGCAGGTCGCCGCGCATGCGGAAGCCGGTGATCTTCTCGCGGCCGTCGCTGCTGGTGATGCTGGTCTTGAAGCAGCCGGCATGGATCAGGTACAGCGAATGGCGCGGCTGACCATGCAGGAACAGGAACTGCCGGGCCTTCAGTCGGCGCCGCTGCATCGGCAGCCCGCGCATCAGTGCTTCCATGTCCAGCGCCCGCTCGGCGCCGGTGCCCGTGCACAGGCCCGGCATCGGCACCGGTGCGGTCTGTACGGCCAGCGATTCCATGTACATGCGTGTGTTTCCCCGTTCGATGCGCAAAGGCTAGTCAGGCTTCGAAACAGGGCGATGTATCGACTGTAACGGTGTGTAACGGCCGGTAAGCGAAGGCGAAAGGGAGCGGCGCACTTGACCCGGGTCAACATGCCCCCGCGGCGCGGACCGGAGAGTGGCCCGGTTTCCAATGGGCGCTCCGTTCGTGGCACCGACCCGCTTCACCCATCCCATCGCCGTCGAGACCTGGGACGCCTGGTTCCGCTGGCGCGATGGGGACACGCTGCGGGACCGCACCATCAACGACACCTGGCAGCGCGTGGCCCGCTGCGTCGCGCGCGCCGAGGGTCCGCATGCATCGGTGTGGGCGAACCGTTTCTGCGACGCTTTCAGCCAGTGGCGCCTGCTGCCGGGCGAACGCCTGCTGCGTCATGCCGGAACCAGCCACGCTGCGGTGCGTCCGCGCGCGCCGGGGGCGGTGCTCAACGTCGGCGCCTTCGTCACCACGCCCATCGGCGAGGAGGCGCGCTTCGAGTACGCGCGATTCATGGAAGCTGCTGCGCTCGCCGTGCGCCTGCTCGACGATGCGGTGGCCTCGTGCGACTTCGTGGCGAAGGACGACGGCCTGCGCATCGGCATGATCGGCCTGGGCGATGCACTGGCGGCGCTGGGCCCGCGGTATGGCTCGGAATCGGCGCGGCATACCGCGCAGGTGGTGGCCCGGGCCCTGGCCGAAGGCTGCCTGCTGGGCAGCGTCGAACTGGCCAGCGAGCGCGGGGCATCGCGCATTCCGCCGCGCGACGAAATGCTCGAACACTGGCGCCGGCAGGGCATGTCGCCGTGGCTGCTCGAACGCGCCGCGCGCGTGGGCGTCCGGCACGAACGCGTCTGCACGATCGGACGTCATCCGCTACTCGCCCGCCTGGCGAACGGCGTCAGCGACGGCATCGACGCGGCGCCCTCCGAGCGCGATGAAAACCACCGTGTGCAGCGTGATGCGCTGCTTGCCGCCATCCAGCCGTGGATCGACCGCACGGCTTCACCAACCGAAGCCCGAGCCGCCTGCGCGATCACGTCGTAGTCCTGGCGCGGCGACAGGGCGCCATCGGTTCGCTCGCCGGGCGATCCGGATGCAGCTGCAGGCAGCAGTTGCCGTTCAAGGCATCCCGGTCAGGCGCTGGCGAGCGATGCGCAGCTCGGCCACCTCGTTGCCCCACTCCAACCCGCTCGGGCCCGCACTCGTGCGGTTGCCGGTGGGAGAGGGGCTTGAACGTGCGGGCGCCGGGCCGTACCCGGCAACCCGCCCGGTGTCATCGCCGGACCGTCGCGTGACTCACCGCGTGGCGGCGATCCGCACTTCCACGCGGCGGTTCGGCAGCAGGCATTCGTGCAGCGCGGCGCGGTCGCGGATGCCGTCGCACGACTGCACCTGTTCGGTGTCGCCGCGGTATTCGTAACCGACCAGCGACGCGTCGATGCCCTGCTCCACCAGATAGGCCTTTACCGTTTCCGCGCGGTCGCGCGACAGCGCCTGGTTGTAGTCGTAGCCGCGTCCCTGCATGCGGTCGGCGTGGCCCACCAGCTGGATCGCGGTGATGGTGAGGCCTTCTTCGCGCACGCGCTGCAGCGCGCGGTCGACGGTCGCCAGCGAGTGCGCGCGGATGTCGGCGCGACCACGGCGGTCGAACTCGAACAGCACGTTACCCACCAGCGTCACCGGTCCGGGCGCCACACCGGTCGGCGTGCCGCACGTGCGTGCCATCGCCTCGGCATCGGCCACCATGTCCTCGGCGATCTGGATGTACGGCTTGGCGTGGCGCCACTGCTGCTGGTTGAACTCGTTGCCCGCGTGCACCAGTTCGACCTCACCGCAGGCCACCGCCTGCTGTGCGCAGACGAAACCCGGTGTGCCGTGGATCGCGCCCAGGCGTTTCCACAGGTCCTCGCGCAGGCGCGCGGCGCCATTGACCAGCGGCGTTTCGGTGGAGATCGGCGAGACATCGTTCTCCATCGCGACGATGAGCTTTTCCGACTCCCCCAGCGCGGCCTGCGGGAAGTCGCTGCGGTCGTTGCGCGTGTACTCGTGGAACGACACGTCCAGCCAGCACTGCGCCTTGGACAGGAAGTAGTCGCGCACCGGGCGGCCGCGGTCGTTGAGCGCCTGGATGCGGTCCTGCGTGGCCTGATAGGTGTGGTTGTCGCGGTAGATCGACTCGTCGGTGATGCGCTGCGCCTGCGGCGTGAGCGTCGCGGGCGCGGCGTGCGCGATGGCAACGCCCAGCGACAGCGCCAGCGTGGCCACGGTGATTGCGGTGATGTGCTTGTTCATGGCCATGCCCTCAGTACTTGGGTTCGCGGTAGCGGCGGTCTTCGCGGCGGAACAGGTCCTCGTCGAACTTGAACCGCAGGCGCAGGAAGAGGCCTTCCTGGGTGTACTCGTAGCCGCTCAGGTCGTCGTCGCCGCGGAAGCCGGTCCAGTTGTAGCCGGCCGACAGCCACAGGTTCTGGCGCAGCAGGCGCCCGACCTCGAAGCCGGCCGCGTACTGGTTGGCGCCGTCCTGGCCGCGGAAGGACGCGCCGAGCACGCCGACGTCCCACTTCTCGGTGATGTCGTACACCGCGCGGCCGGACACCAGCACGCCGCGGAAGCGGCTTTCGACGCTGTTGCCGTCGGCGTAGACGAACTGGTCCTCCTGCCACTTGGCGGCGACGCGGCCGGTGAACCACCACGGACGCGACGGATGCCAGTCGGCGTGCGTGGACACGATGTGCGCGCGTACGCGCACGTCCTGTCCGCCGTCGCCGGCGGTCGGGCTGGCGGCGACCATGCCGCTCTCGTCCTTCTCCAGCTTGTACTCGTAGCGGGCCAGTGCGTTGACGCGGTTGGTGTCGGTGTCGCGGTAGGCCACGCCGATCTGGAAGCGGTCCTGCAGCACGTCGCCACGCGCCGTGTAGTCGGTGCGCAGCAGGTAGTTGCGCGCCAGCAGCGTCCAGTCGCGGTTGAGCTTGCGTGCGGCCATCACCTGCAGCAGCGTGGTGTCGAAGCGCTCGTCGGTCTCGGTCTCGCGCACGTCGCCGGAGATGCGGTGCTCCACGCGTACCGCGCCACGCCACAGCGGGTTGGCGCTGTAATCCAGTGCGAACGCCAGACCCGTCGCATCGCCGCTCTGTCCGTCGTACACCTTCACGTGTTCGGCGGAGCTGCTCAGGCGCAGGCCTTCGCGGATGTCCCACTGGTTGCGGATGCCCGACGCGGCCTGCAGGTCGCGGCCGGCGGCGGCGTCGCGCATGCGGTACTCGGTGAACGCCTGCGTGTCGCGCAGGTAGCTGCTGTCCACGCCGAGCACCAGCGCATCGCTTTCGCCGTGCGCCTGCGTGATGCCGTACTCGCTGGTCAGGCCGGTCTGCTTCTCGTAGCGGCCGTACAGGCGGGTGCGTTCGCGGAACTGGTAGTCGGCGCCGAGCGCGAAGCGGTTGCGGTCCTCGCCGCGCACGTCCTGCTCGGCCTCGCCGCCGATGACGACCCGGTCGGTGAGCTTGTAGCCCAGGCCCAGGCGCACGGTGTCGGACGACAGCTCGGTGCCGATCGGCAGGTCGCTGGTCGGCACGGTGCCGTTGCTGCGGATGATCGGCAGGCCGCTGAGCGGATCCAGCGGCTGCTGGCCATAGCCGAGCGCACCGCCGGCCGCGCCGGTGGCGTAGCCGCCGCTCAGTCCGCCGGTGTCGCCGAACGGCGCGAGGCTGGACCACGTCGAATACGCGCCGACGGTTTCGCGGATGGCGCGATAGCCGCCGTCCAGCGTCAGACGGTCGGTCGCCTTGTAGCGCACGCCCGCGCCCGCCGCGTCGCGCTCGCCGCCGTCGGGATTACGGTCCTCGCTGCGCAGCGCTTCGACATACAGCTCGGTGCGGTCGCCCACACGCCAGTTGGCTTCGGCGTTGTACTCGCCGCGGCCGCCGTAAAGCGGTGAGGCGGCATTGTTGAACGCCGGATCGGTCTGCGCGCCGAAGATGCGCGCGTCGAACCGCTCGCCCGCGTGCGCGAACTCCACCCGGTACGCGTCGCCTTCCACTTCACCGCTCAGATCCTGCAGGGCGGGCGTGCCGTACTGGTTGATCGGGTTGGTGTTGACCTCGCTGCGCGTGCGCGCGGCTTCCAGCGCCAGGTAGGTGTTCTTGCCCAGACGGACGCCGACGTTGGCGCTGCCCATCTCGAACGACGCGAACGGGTTACGGTCGTCGACGTAACTGCCGCCGATCTCGAAGCGCTCGTTGATGCGGAACTGACCGTCGGCGCCCACGACCCAGAACTTCTCCGTGCCCTGGTCCAGCTCGTAGGTCACGCGCAGCGAGACCGGGTTGAGCTCGCTGTCGAAGGCAGGCAGGAACTGGTTGAGCAGGATGCGGCCGGAGAACGGCTCGAAGCTGTAGTCCACCAGCCGGCCCAGCGGACGCACCGAGACGATGCGCGAGGGCTGGTTGCGGTCGCGCACGATCACTTCGACGCGCTCGCTGCCTTCCAGCACGGCGTTGTTCTTCAACCCGTACGGGCCGCTGCCCTGGCTGGGGAACTCCTCGATGACCTGGCGCAACGAGTCCTCGATCGCGAACAGGTTGGTGCGGACGCGATCGTTCTCGTAATGCCAGCCTAGGCCGGTCGCGGTGCGGTTGTACACGCCCAGGCTGCGCTGCGGGATGGCCTGGCCGCGGCCGATGGCGCCACTGGACGCGGCAAGGCTGTCGCCGGTCTGGAAGTCGCCGTACAGCAGGTAGCTGCGCTTGTTGTCGATGCGCACGTACAGGCGCTCCGCCGAACGCGCGTCGAAGCCGCGCAGCGACGAGTCGCCGTACACCGGGTAGAACTCCTCCGGCTGGATGTCGCGCAGCAGGCGGCCGCGCACTTCCTTGTCGGAGTCGTACGCGGCGGTCAGCAGGTACTCGCCCTTGATGCGGCCCTTGACGAAGAACGCGGTGCGCGCGGCGGCGTTGGCCTTGCCGTTGTTGAACTGCTTCTCCCAGCGGCGGATGTCGCGTTCGAAGCCGTCGTCGCTGCGCACCGGATCGATGACGCTGTTGCGGTCGCGCCGGAAGTTGATGATGCCTTCGATCAGGCCGGTGGCGATCATCTCGCGCATTTCCGGCAGGAAGCTCACCACGCCCTCGGCGGTCTCGTCGCCCGCGGTAATGCGCAGCAGCACGTCCTGCGGATCGTGCGGCGCGAGCAGGTCGAACTCGGCCATGCCGTCGACCACACGCAGTTGCACGCCCGGCGTGGCGCGGTCGGCGTCCAGGTGCGCGGGACCGAGTTCGTCGGTACGCGCACCCGGCAGCTTCACGCGACCGCCCGAATGCTCGATCGTGGCGAAGCTTTCGCCACGCAGCGTCTCACCGTCGGCACCGCGCACGCGCACGGTTACGTGCACGGGCGACTGGCCGTCGGCGGGCACGCCGTCACGGTCGAGTTCGACCTCGACCAGCGCGGCCTGCGCATTCACCGCGTAATCCACGTCACCCGATGCGACCGGCGTGACGCGCGGGCCGGCGTCCAGCGCCTGCGGCGTACGCGGGTACAGCGGTTCGGCCTCGCCCAGCACCGGCGTGAAGCGGCCCGGCTGTCCCACCGTCTGCGCGAACGCAGGCAGCGTCAGCAATGCGCAGGCCAGCGTGGTCATGCGCAGCGCGGGGGTCCGCTTGCCCGTCGCGGGCACGTTCTTGCGTGCGCGGCTCATGGCTGCACCTCCGTGTTGCCTGCGTCAGGGCCGGGTTGCGGTTCTCCTGCCGAAGTCGGCCTGGGTTCGACGATGCGCGGCTGCTGGTTGGACGAGTCGGTGCCCTGGCGCGGCCAGCGCGGCGACTTGCTGTCGAAGCGCAACGGCTTCTGTCCGGCTTCGGTTTCCGGCGCGCGCACCTCGCCCTGCGTGCGGCGTGCCTTGACCTGTTCCAGCACCGGGTTGGAGCAGCTGCCCTCGATGAAGTCGGCGCGATGCAGCTCGCCGTTCTTGAGGTCGATGAAGAGGCTGTCCGCGTCGCCCAGGTTGCGGTTGCTGCTGGTGGTCAGGCGCGAGCCGACGGGCAGCGTGGACGCATCGACCTTCAGCGTGTGGCTCTTCGGCGGCAGGCCGCAGTAGCTGTACTTGCCCTCCGAGTCGCTCACCATCCAGGTGCCGTCCTCGAAGTACATGCGCACGCCCGGCACGCCCAGTTCCTCGCGGTCCTGCACGTGGTTGTTGTTGCAGTCGACGAAGACCTTGCCGAGGACGCAGCCTTCCTCGGTGAACACGCCGCCGGTGACGCGCACGCGGTACTCGGCACGGTTGGAGGCGATGGCGCCGGCGCGCGGCTGGAGGCTGGCCGGCTCGATGCAGCCGCCGGCGATGGTGCAGCCGAAGGCCTGCGCGCGGTTGATGCCGTCGCCCTGCTGGCTGCCGACGCCCACGCGGACGCGGTAGGTCAGCACGATCTGCTCGCCGATGCGGATCGAACCGGTCTGGAACGACAGCACTGGGCCCGGCTTGCCGAGCGGATCGGCGATCGCCGCTGCGTTGGCACGCGCGGTGCCGTCGATGTAGGTGAAGCCCGGCGGCAGGCGGTCGAGCACGTTCACCGACGCCAGCGCGTTGCCCGCGGTCTGGCGGATGGTGATGGTGTAGAGCAGCGTGTCGCCGACCTCGACCGTCTGGCGGTCGCCGGTCTTGCTGATCACCAGGCCCGGCGCGACGGCGGGATCCAGCGGGATGTGGTTGTGGATGATGCCGGCCGTGCCGGAACCGCTCACCACCGTGAGGAAGTAGCGCGTGGCTTCGCCCACCGCGCCGGACGGCGGAGTGGACTGCGGCTGCACGGCGTAGGTGGTGCCGGCCGCGCCCGGCGGCGTGAGCGTGCCGTTCTGCGGCACGATCATCTGCGACTGGAACGTGTAGCCCGCCGGCGGCGTGACCGTGAGGCGGAACTCGCAGCTGGCCGGTGCGGCCGGGCCGAACAGGAACTGGTAGAAGCCGTCGTTGCCGACCGTCATCGACACGCGGTTGCCATCGACGCGATAGCCACCGCCCGCGACGTTGAACAGCGACGTGTTCGGGTCGTAGCCCGGGCACACGCCGGCCGGTTCCAACGTCACCACCGAACCCGGCACCGGGTCGCGCGTGACCGCGTCGTAGACGACGCCGCTGGGATCGATCGGCAGGCTCTGCTGCGGCAGGTTCTCGCCGGAGACCAGCACGACCTCGAGCTGGCTGACGCCATTGCCGGTGTTGCGGCACGAGGACGCGTGATGGTTGGCGAGCGCACCAGCGGTGTCGCAGGCGGCAGCCGGGCCCGACGCGGTTTCGCCGCTCACGGGGAAGCCCCACAGCGCACCGGAATCCGGATCGCGGAAGCGCACGTTCCACTGCACGCCCGGAACCAGGTCCGGCACGCGGTAGCTGCCGTCGGCGGCGGTCGTCGTGGTGGCGACGACGCGACCCGTGGCCGGATCGACCACTTCGACCACCCAGCCCTGCAGACGGCGGTCTCCGCCATCGAGCAGCACGTCGTCGCTGCCGATGTCGAACCACACCGTGCCCGACAGCGACGCGGCGGCCTGCACCGGCGTCGGCAGGCGGCAGGCGTTCTGCGTGATCGCCGGATCGCACACCGGAAGGCCGGTGACGTCGCCGTCGAAGGCGCCCAGCTCGGCGGGCGTCGGCGCGTGCGTGTCGTCCTCGCCACCGCCGGCGACGAGCACGGCGTTGTGGATCGTGGTGCCGTTGGCCACCGCATCGGTGACGCGCACGCGGACCGCGATGGTGTCGGCGGAGGTCGCGCCTTCGGCGATCACCGCGCTGCTGTCGCAGCTGAAGCGGTCCGCGCCAGCGGCGCCGGTGCAGGTCCAGCCGTTGCCGTTCGGGACGTCGACCAGCACCACGCCGGCCGGCAACCGGTCGCGCACGGTATACACGCCGGCCGTCGGACTCGGGCCGATGTTGCGTACGGTGACGGTGTAGCCGCCTTCGTTGTTGACGGTGAAGCGCGCCGGGTTCGACGACTTGCTGACCACCAGGTCCGGCGAGTCGGCGATCTCGCCGAAGTTGTTGTCCTGCGAGGTCTGGCCCGGGCCCAGCGTGATGTTGGCGATACGCGAGACGGCTTCGGTCTGCGGCGTCGCCGTGCCGGTGGGCACGCCGTTGATGGTGCCCGCGACGGTCTTGCCCTGGTGCGTGTCGGCCGGCTGCGTCGGCTCGGTCAGCGTGTAGGTACCCGGGCGCAGGCTCGGGAAGCTGTAGTGGCCGGTCGCATCGGTGACGGTGGTCAGGCTCACCGGCTGGCCACGGTCGTCGGTACCGGTCAGCTCGATGGTCACGCCGGCGATGCCGGTCTCGGTACCCGCGATGACGCCGTCGTCGTCGTTGTCGTACCAGACGCGGCCGTTGATGGTCGCGCCCGGGATCTCGCCGAAGTTGTTGTCGGTGGACGCCTGGTTCACGCCCAGCGCGATGCCCGAGATCGCAGACGGCACGGTGGCCTCGTCGGTCGGCACGCCGCCGGTGGAACCGGCCAGCGTCACGCCGTTGAGCGTGTTCGCCGGCTGCGTCGGCTCGGTCACGATGTAGCTGCCCGGCAGCAGGCCGGTGAAGGCATAGGTGCCGTCCGGACCGGTCTGCACCTGACGGTCGACCGCGTCGCCGTTCTGGTCGGTGCCGGTGAGGCGCACGGTGACGCCTGCGATGCCGGTCTCGGTCGGATCGAGCAGGTCGTCGTTGTCCGCGTCCAGCCACACGCGTCCGGACAGCGAACTGCCGTTGGGTGCTTCGCCGAAGTTGAACTCGGTGCCGTTGGTGCCGGTGGACAGGTCGATCTGCGAGATGCGGTCGGTGGTGGCCGCATCCGGACCGCCCGGCGCGGCCACGCCGGTACCGGCAGTGCAGCCGGTGGCGCACGCCGCGGTGCCGATCAGGCCGGGGTTGATCGCGCTGGGACGGTTGACGAACTGCCCCGCCGGCAGCGGTTCGCGCAGCGTGTAGGTGATGCGCGGGTCCAGGTTGGTGAACTGGTAGAAGCCGTTGGCGTCGGTGGTCGCGGTGGCGACCAGCGCGCCGGTCGCCGCATCGAGCAGTTCGACCGTCGCGTTGGCGATGGCGCTGTCGGTGCCCGGATTGCGGACGTTGTTGAAGTTGTTGTCGACGTAGACGAAGCCCGACAGGCTGGGCGAACGCACTTCGGGGAAGTGGTAGCGCACGCCGTCGACGTCGGCGCCGACCTGCACGCCGGTGTACGACGAGTTGCCCGTCGACGTGGCGCCTGCCTGGTACGCGCCGCCCAGCGACGGTTCGCTGCCACCGGCCACCGGCGGATCGACCGGGCCGTTGTAGTAACTGGTCGGCTGCGTCTGGGTGATCGTGTAGCCGGTCGCATCCGACGGCGCGAGGTTGGCAAAGCTGTAGTCGCCGTTCGCGTCGGTCGTCGTGGTGCGGTTGACCGGATTGCCGTAGGCGTCGGTGCCGGTCAGCGTGATGGTGACGTTGGCCACGCGCGGCTCGGCCGCGGCGGCCTGCGGCGTGCCGCCGTTGGCGCCGGTGCGGTCGCGGTCCTCGAACACGGTGCCGGCCAGCGACGAGCTCGTCACGCCCAGCGGCACGGTGACGTTGTTGTTGCCCGTCACCGGATCGACCTGCTGGCTCTGCACCGACGCGCTGTTGTTGCTGGTGCCGCCGGCGGGCACGTTGTCCCAGCGCGCGGGCACGAGGATGCGCACGCGGCCGCGTTCGCCCGGGTCGAAGGTGACGTCGCCCAGGTTGCAGGTGACGACGTTGCCGGCACGCGTGCATTGGCCGTTGCCGTTGGGTTCCTGGCCGCCGGCGTTGACGCCGCGCTTCTCCCAGGTGATCGGTCCGGTCACCACCACGCCGTTGGGCAGCGTGTCGGTGACGACGGTGCCGGTGCCGTTGAGCGGGTTGGTGCCGCTGCGGTCGAGCGACAGGCTCGAGCCCGGGCCGTTGTTGACCGCCTCGATGACGTAGAAGAACGGCTGCAGGATCGACACCTGCGTGACCGGCGCCGGCAATGCGACGGCCGGATCGGCATCGGCGCTGAGCACCATCGTCTTGCTCACGGCCATGTCGGCGCGCGAACGGATGGTGGTGTTCTCGCTTTCGCTGTTGTTGCCGGGCTGCGTGTCGGCTTCGTCGGAGCTGGCGACGGCGACGTTGGAGATGGTGTCGCCCGTAGCACCCGGCGGCGTGTCGTAGCGGTAGCGCAGGTACACCGTGCTGGTCTGGCCGACGCCGACCACGCCGTTGACGTTGGTGCCGAAGCCGATGCCGGGCATCAGGCAGTCCAGTTCCAGCGGCGCGCCGGTGGTTGGATTGCTTCCCGAGACCACGCTGCAGCGGCTGGAGCCTTCGAGCGCGCCGCCTGCGGTCAGCGCGGTGCCCAGGAACGTCACGGTGCGCCCGGCCTGCGGCGTCATCGTGTCGCGGATGCGCACGTTGTTGGCCACCGAGGGGCCCTGGTTGCCCACCGTCACCCGATAGGTGACGACGTTGGCCGGCGGATTCGTCGGGTCGTAGCCGAGCGGGTCGACGCCGCCGCTGAAGCCGGTATCGATCTTGTTGGTGATCAGGTCGACCGCATTGGCCTGGAACGTCAGCGACGCGCTCTTCTCGTCGTCCGCCGCCGTGGCGACCATGTTGTAGTTGAATTCGCCGTTGCCGTCGGTGCCGCTGGACGCCGCGGTGAAGGAGAAGCCGGCGGTGTTGTCGAACTGGCGTCCGCTGCTGCCGCCGGGCTGGTTGTTCGGGCGGATGGTGAGGTTGAGGCTTTCGGCCGCGCCGTTGGCCAGGTTCAGCGACGGACAGGTCACCGCGACCGTGCCCGATGCGCCCGAGGTCGAGTACGAATTGCCGCCCGCGGCCGCCGCGACCGTAACTTCCGGACTCGCAGTGGCGACGCACGCGGTGCTGCCGCTGCCGCCGGTGGTGCGGCTGGCGCTGATCAGCACGAAGCCTGCGTCGCTGGCGGGCAGCGTGAAGACGTCGCGGAACACCACGCCCATCGCGGTGGACGGACCCTGGTTGTCGTAGTCGACGCGATAGACGCTGTTGACGCCTTCGCGGCCGACCGCGCCGCTGGTGATCGCCTTGGCGCGCGTGCGCACGTTGGCCACGCGCGGCACGCGCACCCAGTCGGAGTCGAAGTTGTTGGCGGTGTTGATCTCGCCCACCGCGCCGGCAATGGACGCATCGACGCCCACGCCTGCGGTGCCGCAATGGATGCCGCTGAGGGTGGTGCCGGCGCAGGCGGTCGACGGCTGCGTCGCGCTGTCGCGCAGTACGCCGGTGACGCGCACCGTCAGCACCGCCGACGCACCGGAGTTCAGCACGGTGTTGTTGGAGCGGCAGTCCACGCTGCCGTTGGTGGCGACGTTGCAGCTCCAGCCGGCCGGGCGGTCGACGGTGGCGGTGGTGCGGCCGTTGATATAGCCCGGGATCTGGTCGTTGACCACGATGCCGGCAGTCGCGTTGGGACCGTCGTTGAACACGGTCAGCGTGTAGTCCACGCCGGTGTAGCCGATGGGCAGCGTGTTGTCGGCATCGCCGTCGGCGTTGGTCGTCTTGGCGATGCGCAGGTCGGCGCGCTCGTCCGTGGTGCGCACGCCCGCGCCGGTGCAGTCGTTGCTGGTGTTGCCGTCGACGTTGATGCCGTTGCTGGTCAGCGGTTCGGCCGAGCCGCCACTGCCGCCGGTGCAGGCGTTGTTGGTGAGGGTGCCCGACACGCGCGCACGGGTGACCAGCGAGAGCGCCGGCGTGAGCGGATTGCCGGCGCCATCGGCCACGGCCAGCGGCAGCGATCCGGCATCGAGCGAACACACCACGACCTGCTGGGCCGGCGGCGGCGCGTAGGGTGATTGCGCCACGCACGACCACGGGCCGCCGGAGGACAGATATTCCTCGCCCGGCGCCAGCGTGTCGGCCACTTCCAGCTGCCCGGTCACCGGACGCGGGCCGCGGTTGCGCACGCGGATGGTCGAGGTCATGCGGCTGTCGGCGTCGCTGCCACTGCCGCCCCACGCCGCGACGATGCCAGGCGACTTGGTCTTGCTGGCCAGTTCGAGGTCGGCGCCGTCGGCGAGCACGGTGAAGCTGACGCTGCCGGTGTTGTTGGCCGGCACCGGATCGGCGGTGCTGCTGCTCACGGTCGCGGTGTTGGTCTGGTTGCCGCTGCTGCCCTGCCCGCTCGACGGCACCATCGCCTCGATGGTGAACGTGTCGGTGGCATTGACCGCGTAGTTGGTCGTGCGGCTGCAGGTGCGCGAGGTCTGGTCGGCCGACGTGGAGCACGTCCAGCCCGCGGGCTGGCTGCCGCCGGTGATCAGGAAACCGGCCGGCATGGTGTCGGTGAAGCTGACATTGGCGGCCGGACTCGGACCGCGGTTGAGCGTGGTCAGCGTGAAGGTGATCGGCTGGCCGGAGACCGCCGGCATCGGCGATGCGGTCTTGCTGATCTCCATGTCGGCGCCGGGCACGACCGACACGCCCACGTCGTCGGTGTTGTTGCCGACGATGGGATCGGTCACCGAGCCCGCGTTGACGGCCGCACTGTTGACGATCGTGCCGCTGGCGGCAGTCACGCGTGCGGTGAAGCTGTAGGTGGCCGTCGCGCCATTGGCGAGCGAACCGGCGTACGTGCCGTTGGCACCGTTGAACGTCCAGCCCGCACCGCTTGCCGGACCGACGAAGGTCACGCCCGACGGCAGCGTGTCGGCGACGCTGAAGCCGGAACTGGCGCTGGGGCCGTTGTTGCGTACGGCGATGGTGTACGTGACCAGCGAACCGGCGACGACCGGATCGGCGTTCGCGGTCTTGGTCAGCTGCAGATCGCCGGCCGTCGTCAGCGTGGTGGTCTGCGATTCCTTGTTGTTCGTCGTGTTGGTGTCGCTGATGAACGGCGCGCCGATGGACGGCACCTTCACCGATGCGGCGGGCGCGGCTCCGCTGCCGACCGCGCCATTGATGGCGATCGGTGCCACGGCCATGCCCTGCGTGCTCACCTGCAGCTGGAACTCGACCGGATCGCCGTTGGCGAGCGTGCCGACGACGTCGCCATGGCTGCACACCACGCGCGTCGCGTCGCCCGCATCCACCGAGCAGAACGCCGGCAGGTTCACCGCGACGCTGCCTGCAGGCAGGTCGAACACGCTGCGCACGTCGGTGGCCGTATCGCCGGCGTTGTTCTGCAGCGAAATGCTGTAGGTGACGATTCCGCCTGCCGGCGTCGGGTCGGAGCCCGAATCGGACAGGTCGGTCAGCTGAAGGTCGACGGCCGCGGCGAACGGCGACCACAGCGCCAGCAGTGCGGCGAGCGCGGTGGCGTGCGTGCGACGCATGCGATTGGGCGATGCATCGGCGGATGCATTCGCCGCGTCGCGTTTTTCGAGCGTGCACAACCTCTCCCCGCGCGCGAAGCGGCGGGCCGAACGGACCGAAGCCATGATGTCCCCCTGATTTTCGTCACCACGCCGGCGTCTTGCCGGCGCGTCGTGCAGCCCCGTCTGGTGCGATGCGGGCCGCCTGGGCGTCCGCTCCCTGCAAGGGGTGTGCCTCAGTCGCGATGCCGCGAGGCGATCACGCAGGGCACGGCCGATTCTCCGGCCACTACAGCGGGCGGCACTCTATCTGTGACGTTGGGCACACTCAATGACGAATGCTTTTCAAATCTTGCAGATTGTTTCGTGACGGGTGTCACTCACCGTCACTGTGCGCCGTGGCGCGTCTGCAAGTGCTCAGGGTTGGAAGAGGTACCCGCTGCGATAGAGCGTGCGCAACGGCAAGCGATGGCCTGCGGCGGCGACCTTCTTGCGCAGGCGATGCACCATCATGTCCAGCCGCTGCGGATCGGCTTCCTCGCCCGCCTGCTCGAAGCATTCGAGCAATATCTCGCGCGGAACCGCGCTGCCGGGTGTCTTCATCAGGCACGTCATCAGCAGGCGCTCCTGCGGACTGAGCTCCACGACGACACCGTCGGGTGCATGCAGCGACCACCCATCCGCACTGACCCGCCACGTCGCCATCGGTGCCGACGGACGGACGCGACGCGCCACACTCCGCAAAGTCGCGGCGAGCACGTTGAGATCCACCGGCTTGGACAGGAAGGCATCCGCGCCCTCCGACAGGCTCAGTGCGTGGTCGGAAGGCAGCGCACGCGCGGTCAGCACCACCAGGCCGATGGACGTGGTGGCGCGCAGGCGGCGCAGCACCGACATTCCGTCCTCGCGCGGCAGGCCCAGGTCCAGTGCGACCAGATCGAACGTCGTGTGCGCGTGCGCGCGCCAGAACGCCTCCGCGCTGGGACAGGCGATCACGTCGAAACCGGCCTCGCCCAGGCTTGCGGCGAGTTCCTCCAGCAGGTCCGGATCGTCTTCGACGAGCGCGACCTTCAGGTGCTCGGCACCGCGGGGACCTGCAACATCTGGCGCAAGGGAACGGTTCGGCATGGCAGGATGATATGCCGCATCCGGTAGAGCACGCTTGCCGGATATGCGGAACAGTGTGATGTCGACTGAAGCTTCAGCTTGATGAAGGGGGCGTTGCAAGGGTTGTGCCCGAGCGACGCATCGAGCGATCAACCATGCGCGGCAACGCGAACGCGAAACACCTGACCCTGCGTCTGCTGACGCTTCTGTTCGCGCTGCTGGCGTGGGCCGCCTGCGCGTGCGCGCAGGCACACGCGGGCGATGCGCAGCGCGACGACGGCATCGACCTGGCAACGCACGCACGCTGGCTGGCCGACACGGACGGTGCGTTCTCCTTCGAACACGTGCGCGCACTGCCTGCGTCCGCGTTCGCACGCGGTGGTCCGCTGCAGCGCGCGGCCTATCGGCACGGCGCGGTGTGGATCCGCATCGACCTGCCGAAGGACCTGGCCGCTGGCACGTGGTGGATGGTCGCGGGCCCGCCGCAGATGGACTCGGTGCGGGTGTACGCGCCCGACCGCAGCGGCCGTCATGTGCGCAGCGAACTGGGCGCGCGCGTCGCGTTCGCGGCCCGGGCGGTGCCGTTCCGCAAGCCCGTCTTCGTCCTCGATCTTCCGGACGGCGCAGCTCCACGCGTGCTGTACCTGCGCATGGCCAGCGAAACGAGCACGCTGGCCACGCCGCGCCTGTGGCGACCCGACGCCTTCGCCGCGATGGCCGCGCGCGATTACGCCACCTGGGGTGCCTACTTCGGCGTGCTGGGCCTGCTGGTGCTGCTGAACCTGTACTTCTGGATCGACCTGCGCCGCGCGCTGTACCTGCACTGCGCGGTGTACCTGTCGCTGTTCCTGGCGCTGCTGTGGCTGCTCGAAGGCTTCGGCGCGCAATGGCCCATGGCCGACGCACCCGCGGGTGCGGCCTACCTGACCCGCGCGGTGTCGCTGCTGGCGATGGGCTACACGCTGTGGTTCGGCGTGGAACTGCTGGAGATCCGCCGCCGCTTCCCGCTCACGCATGCCCTCGCGTGCGTGGTGGCCAGCGTGCTGGCCGCCGGCGCGCTGCTGCTGCTGTTCTTCCGCGACGACGCGGTGCTGGAAGCGATGCTGACGCTGCGAATCCTCTGGCAGCCGGTGTTCGTCTGCCTGCTGATGCTGCAATGGCGCGCGCGACCGGAACTGCGCTGGATCGTCGCGGCCTTCGCGCTGCAGGTTGCGGGCTCGTCGGTGGCGATGGCCCGCAACCTGGGCCTGCTGGTCGCCAACGGCTGGACGACGCACAGCCTGGACGTGGTCGGACTGGTGCACATGGTCGTGCTGAGCGTGGCGTTGATGTCGCGCCTGCGCGACTCCGAACGCCGCGCGCTGGAGATGTCGGTGCGTGCCGAAATGCGCCTGGACCGCAAGGTGGCCGAGCGCACCGCCGAACTCGCCTCGACCAACCGCCGCCTGGAGACCGAGATCGCCGAGCGTCGCGCCGCGCAGGCCGAGCTCGACACGGCGCTGCGGTCCGAACGGGCCACGCTCGCCACGCAGCGCGACTTCGTGGCGATGGTCTCGCACGAATTCCGCACGCCGCTGTCGATCATCAAGGCGGTGGCGCAGCGCCTGCGCTCGCACGCGTCGCTGGGCGATCCCGACCTGCAGCAGCGGCTGGCGCGCCTGGATCGCGCCACGCAGCGCATGACCGCGATGATCGAGACCTACCTCGCCGACGACCGCATGCGCCGGCCCGAAGTCGCACGCGCGGCCACGCCCTTCGCGCCCCGCACGCTGATTTCCGCGGCCACGGAGCTGCACGCGGCTATGGACGCGCGCCTGGACGTCGACGAACCCGCCGACCTGCCCGGCGTGCGCGGCGACCTGCCGCTGCTGACCATCGCGCTGTCGAACCTGATCGACAACGCGCTCAAGTACTCGCCGCTCGACGCGCGCGTACGCCTGCACGCGCGCGTGGCGGGCGCGCACGTGCGTATCGACGTCATCGACCATGGCAGCGGCGTGCCGGAAGCCGAACGCGAGCGGATCTTCCAGCGCTACGTGCGCGGGTCCGACGGCAGCGGCCGGCCGGGCGCCGGGCTGGGCCTGCACCTGGCGCGCGAAATCGCACGCCGGCATGGCGGCGACCTGGTGCTGGCTGCCAGCGATGCGGACGGCTCCACGTTCTCGCTGCTGCTTCCGTTGGCTGCAGAAAACGCGCCTGCACCGGCCTTGTCGCCCGATCCGGCACGGGAGCACGGATCGGCGGCTCATGCATAATTCCGCGCCATCCGCAAGCAAGAGAGAGTCTCAGATGCGTCACGGACCGGTTCCAACGGCCCGCGCAATGCGTGTCGTGCGCATCGCGCTGGCCGTCGCGCTGCTCGCCGTGAGCGGCGCGTCGCTGGCCACCGACTGGACGTATCGCGTGCGCCCGGGCGACAACCTGTGGGATCTGGCCGCGCGCTACCTGCGCAGCGACATCGACTGGCGACGCCTGCAGTCGCACAACAACGTCGCCGATCCGTATGCCCTGCCGCCCGGCACCCGCATCCGCATGCCGGTGGCTTGGCTGCGCACGCAACCGGAACACGCGCGCCTGGTGTTCGTGCGCGGAACCGTGCGCATGAGCGAAGCCGACGGTGGCGCCGGACGCACCGCCGCGGAAGGTGCGCGCATCGGCATGGGCGGCTGGGTCGAGACCGCGGCCGATGCGAGCGCAACGGTGGAGTTTGCCGACGGCTCGCGCGTGATGCTCTCGCCCGGCAGCCGCATCCGCTTCGACCGGCTCACTCGTTACGGAAACACCGGCATGGTCGATACGCGCATGCGCCTGCAGCAGGGCCGCGCGACGCATCGCGTGCAGCCGCAGCAGGGGCCGGCGTCGCATTACGACGTGGGCACGCCGTCGGCGACGTCCAGCGTGCGCGGCACGCGCTTCCGCGTCGCGATGCTCGATGGGCGCGAGACGACCGAGGTGCTGGAAGGCCGCGTTGGCGTGGACGGCGCGCAGGGCGATGCCGACCTGAAAGCCGGCTTCGGCAGCCGCAACGACGGTCGCGTGCGCTCGCGCGCGTTGCTGCCGGCGCCGGAATTGTCGGCCGACGTGTCGAAGCTCGATGCACTGCCGCTTCCGCTCGCGTGGGCGCCGGTCGACGGCGCGGCGGGTTATCAGGTCGACGTGGTGGACGCCGACGCACCGGAAGTGCAGCGCGCGGAGGCGCGCTTCGACGCACCGCGCGGCCAGATAGACTCGCTGCCGCCCGGACGCTACCTGCTGCGCGTGCGCGCGGTCGATGCCGACGGGGTCGCGGGTCGCGATGCGGTGCGCGGCATCGAAGTGCCGGCAGGCCCGGCGCCGCCGCTCACGCTGCGCCCGGTCGATGGCGAAGTGCTGTTCCAGCCACGCCCGCAGTTCGAGTGGTCGCGCAGCGAAGGCGCCGTGCGCACGCACCTGCAGATCGCGCGCGATCCGGAGATGCAGGACCGCGTGGCGGACCTGCGCACCGACGAACTGCGCACCCGCGCCCGCGATGCGCTGCCGCCCGGCCAGTACTACTGGCGCGTGGCGGCGGAAGACAGCACCGGCAACGTCGGCCTGTTCGGCGAAGCGCTGCCGTTCGAGGTGGCGGAACCGCCAGCCGATCCCGGCCTTTCCCCGCCGGCCACCGACAGCGGACAGCTGGTGATCCGCTGGCGCGCGTTCCGCGATGCGCCGCGCTACCGGGTCGAACTCTCGCGCCGCGCCGACTTCGCCGACATCCGCCTCAACGAAGTCGTGACCGCGCCGGAGCTGCGCACCGAGCGCCCCGGCGGCGGCCGCTGGTACGTGCGCGTGCACGCCTCCGACCAGGCGGGCAACGAAGTGCAGATCGGTGGCGTGCAGGAGATCCGCCTGCCCTGTCGCGCCTGCTACATCGGCGGCGCGGCGGGTGCCGCGCTGCTGCTGCTCGCGTTATGACCCGGCTTCCGCTGAGCGTTTCGCGTCGTACGTTGCTGGCACTGCTCGCCGGCGTGCTGGCCGCCGTGCTGGCGTACACGGGCGCCCTGCGGAACCTGGATACCGCGATCTATGACGCGCACATGGCCGACTGGACCGCGCAGCCGGACGGACAGACGCTCATCGTCGCCATCGACGAGCGCAGCATCGCCGAACTCGGTCAGTGGCCTTGGCCACGCGCGGTGCATGCGCGCCTTATCGACCGTTTGCAGCACGCCGGCGCGCGCGCCATCGCCATGGACCTGGTGCTGTCCGAACCCGATCGCAACGGCGCGGCGAACGACCTGGCGCTGGCCGAGGCGATGCGCCGCTCCGCGCGCGTGGTTCTGCCGGTGGTGCCTTCCGCCTCCGAGTTGAACGGACCGCAGGAAGAACTGCTGCCAATCCCCGTACTGGCGAGCGCCGCGGCTGCCTTTGGGCATACCGACCTGGCGCCGGACCACGACGGTCGCACGCGCGAGCTGATCCTGCGTGCAGGCCTGGGCGATGCGCACTGGCCTTCGCTCGCCGAAGCCCTGCTGGCAATTCCGCGCACGCCGGGCGTTACCGCGCCTCCAGCATCGACAACGCCGTCGCAGGCTCCCTTCGAATGGGTTCGCGGCGATCGCGTGCGCCTGCGCTTCACCGGACCGGACGGCACCTATCCGCAGGTGTCGTATGCCGACGTGCTGGAAGGCCACGTGCCCGACGCACTGCTACGCGACCGGCTCGTCATCGTCGGTACCACCGCGCCCGGTCTGGCGCCCACCATGTTCACGCCGACGGCGGGCAACGGCGCCATGAGCGGCGCGGAGTTCCTCGCCAACGCCGCAGACACGCTGCGCACCGGCCAGGCCATGCGCGATGCGCCGGCGGTGTGGCAGGCGGTCGCCGCCTTCGCCGTGGCCGCGTCGCTGGCGTGGCTGGGCGTGGGCCGAAGCATGCAGCGTGCGCTGCTGTGCCTGGTCATGCCTGCGGTCCTCGTCATCGCCGCGAGCGTCGCGTTGCTGCGATTCGGCCACGTGTGGTTCGGCCCGGCCGCGCTGGTATGCGTGCTCGCGCTGTCGGCTGCGGTGACCGTGTCGGCGCACCTGCGTCACTGGCGCCGCCAGGCGCACCTGGACACGCTTACGGGACTGTCCAACCGGCGCGATTTCACCGCGGCCCTGGCGCGCGAACTGGCCGCGTCCGCGCGCGACGGCGAACCGCTCACGCTGGCGCTGATCGACATCGACCACTTCAAGCTCTTCAACGACACCGCCGGCCATGCGCGCGGCGACCGGCTGCTGGTGCGCGTGGCGCAGCTGCTGGAGTCTTCGCTCATGCGGCCGCGCGAAGTGGCCGCGCGACTGGGCGGCGACGAGTTCGCGCTGGTGCTGCCCGAAACCGGCGCCGAGCAGGCGCGCGCGCGCATCCGGCAACTGATGGCGCGGATGACCGATCTCGCGCCGGGGATGGAATCCTCCGGCCTTCGCGCACCGACGCTGACCATCGGCCTGGCCACCAGCGAACCCGAAGCGCCGTTCGGCGTCGACGAGTTGTTCGAACGAGCAGATGCCGCGCTCTACCACGCCAAGCGCGGCGGGCGTAACCGCTTTGCCGCGGCCGACGACCTTGGCGAGCCCGCGACCGCGTAGTACGAGCCTCCAGCAACGGAGCGGCCGGCGCTACGCGGCAGACGAATCCGCAGGCACGGACTGAAGACTGCTGCTGTCATCCTCCACGTGCACGACCACCTTGCCCAGGTGCCGTCCCTGCAGCAGGCCGATGAAGGCGTCGGGCGCGTGTTCCAGTCCATCGACGATGTGCTCGACCGGCCGGATGCGGTCGTCGGCGATCCATTGCGCCATGTCGCGCTGGAACGCCGCGAAGCGGTCGGCGTAGTGGTCCAGGATGATGAAGCCCTGCATGCGCACGCGCTTCTGCAGCACGGTCGCGAGCAGTTGCGTGCGCTTGTCCGGCCCGGTGGACGGCGTGGCTTCGTTGTAATGCGCGATGAAGCCGCACACCGGCATGCGGGCGTGCAGGTTCAGCAGCGGCAGCACCGCGTCGAGCACCTCGCCGCCGACGTTCTCGAAGTACACGTCGATGCCGTCCGGGCATGCGGCCGCGAGGCGCTCGCGCAGGTCCGCTTCACGATGGTCCAGGCAGGCATCGAAGCCGAGCACTTCCACCGCATGACGGCACTTGTCCGCTCCGCCGGCGATGCCGACCACACGCGCGCCTTTCAGCCTGGCGATCTGGCCGACCATCGCGCCCACGCCGCCCGTCGCCGCGGCGACCACCACCGTTTCGCCCGGTTGCGGTGCACCGATGTCGAGCAGCCCGACGTAGGCGGTGAAGCCCGGCATGCCCAGCGCGCCGAGCGCGAGCGACGGACGTTCCAGCTGATCCAGCGGCATCAGCCCGCTGCCGTCCGACAGCGCGTAGTCCTGCCAGCCGGCGTTGCCCAGCACGATCTGCCCTTCGCGGAAGCGCGGATGACGCGAGGCAACCACCCGGCTGACGGTGCCGCCCACCATCGTCTCCCCCAGCGGAACCGGCGGCGCATAACCCGGCCCCACCTTGTCCATCAGATTGCGCATGTACGGATCGAGCGAGAGGAACAGCGTGCGCAGCAGCACCTGGCCTTCGGCGGGCGTGGGTACGGGCTGCGATTCGAGGCGGAAATCGCGCGGCTGCGGCAGGCCCTGCGGATGCGCGGCCAGCACGATGCGGCGGTTGACTGGATTCGGGTTGGACATGTGTTGACCTTTCGGTGGAAGAAGATCGTCAGATAGCCGCAGGCTGCGTCGGCAGCGGTGCACCGCCGCGCGGACCGTAGCGCAGCGTGAGCAGCGCGCCCAGCGTCATCGTGACGGCGGCGAGCAGCGGTGCGCCCAGCGCACCGATCCCGTCGACCAGCAGGCCGCCGCCGATCGCGCCGGTGGCGATGGCCGTCTGGAACGCGGCCACCAGCAATCCGCTGGCCCCTTCGGCCTGGTCGGGCGCGGCGCGCACGATCCAGATCTGGAAGCCCACCGGGAACGCGCCGAACGCGAAACCCCACAGCACGATCGCCACCGACGCGACGGTCGCCGAATGTCCCGCCAGCAACAGGGCCACCGCCAGCGCGGCGATCAGCACGCTGCCCAGCACGATGGCGTGGCGCTCGCTGCGGCCGGCAACGTAGCCGCCGGCGAGGTTGCCGAAGAAGCCACCGATGCCATAACCCAGCAGCACTGCGGAAATCGCGCCGATGGACAGATGCGCAACGTCCTCCATCAGCGGGCGGATGTAGGTGAAGCCGGCGAAATGACCCGAGATCACCAGCAGCACGGCCAGCAGCGCGGTGCGCACGGCCGGCCGCGTCAGCAACCGTCCCAGCACGCGCAGATCCGGCTGCGCCCTGGGCGGCAGCGCGGGCAGCGTGAGCAGTTGCGCGACCAGCGTGAGCAGTCCGACCACGCCCGCGGCGACGAAGGCGCTGCGCCAGCCCCAGGTGTCGCCCATCCACGCGCCGATCGGCGCCGCGCACACAGTGGCGACGGACACGCCCGTGAGGATCAGCGACATCGCCCGCGGGAACGCATCCTCGGGCACCAGGCGCATCGCCAGCGGCGCCGCCATCGACCAGAAGCCGCCCAGCGAAATGCCCAGCAACACGCGCGCCGCCAGCAGCGTGAACAGATCGCGCGCGAACACCGCCATCGCGTTGGACGCCAGCAGCAGCACGGTCAGCGCGAGCATCACGACACGCCGGTCCATGCGCCGCGTCAGCACCGGAATGGACGGCGCGGCGATGGCGCCGACCAGCGCGGTGGCGGTGACGGTCTGCCCGCCGGCGCCTTCGCTCACGCCCAGGTCGCGGGCCATTTCGGTCAGCAGGCTGGCGGGCAGGAACTCCGCCGTGACCAGGCCGAACACGCCCAGCGTCAGGGAGATCACGGCCGGCCAGTTCGCGGCGGGAAGGGCTTGCGGCAGCGCGCCGTCGTCGGCGCAGGCGGAACAGGCAGGTGTGGTCACAAGTGTCGCGATGCTGTGGGGGAACGGCAGGTTAGGAGTAAGATTCAGGCGTTTCCATACCGGAAATTCCCCAATGCTTGACTATTCCTCCAGCCTTCCGCCGTCCATGCCGACCGCCGAAGGCCGCGACATGCTCAGCCAGGTCCTGCTGGGCCTGCGCCTGGACGGGGTGGAATACGGGCGCTGCGTGATGCAGGCGCCATGGGCCATCGCGTTCCCGGCGCAACGCGATGCGCGCTTCCACTTCGTCGCGCGCGGCGGCGCCTGGCTGTGGAGTCCGAGCACGCAATGGAAGCGGCTGGAATCCGGTTCGGCAGTGCTGCTGCCGCGCGGAAGCTTCCACGTGATGGCGAGCGCACCGGACGTGCCTTCGGTCGACATCGGCGCACTCGCGCGCGTGCCGGTGTCGGAGAACATATACCTGGTGCGCTCGGACGCGGCGCAGGGCGATGCAGCGCAGGGCGACCCGCAGGCCAGCGTGATGTTCTGCGGCGCGATGCGCTTCAACCTGGACCCGCTGCATCCGCTGCTGGCGATGATGCCCGACGTGATGCACGCCGGCGATCTGGTGCAGCGCGATCCCGCCGTGCTGACGCTGCTGGAAGCGATGGAGCGCGAGGTCTCGCTGGATCGCATCGGCGCGTGCGGCATCCTCGCGCGGCTGGCCGACGTGCTGGCCGCCAGCATCATCCGCGCGTGGGTCGAGTGCGGCTGCAGCGATTCGACCGGCTGGATCGCCGCGGTGCACTGCCCGAAGATCGGCAAGGTGATCGCCGCGATCCACGCCGAACCCGAGCGCGACTGGAACGTGCACGCGCTGGCCGACCTGATGGGCGTGTCGCGCTCGCGCTTCGCCGAGACGTTCACGCGCACCGTCGGCGAAAGCCCGGCGCGTTACGTGACCAAGGTGAAGATGTCGCAGGCACGCCGCTGGATCCAGCACGAGGGCATGCGCGTGACCGTCGCCGCCGACCGGCTGGGCTACGACTCCGAAGCGTCCTTCAGCCGCGCCTTCAAGCGCGTGATGGGCCTGCCGCCGAGTTCGGTGCGCAGCAACGCGGCGTGATCTACAGGTAGCGCAGCCACGCCAGGTCGCGACGCCGCGCCTTCAACGCCGCAAACCATCGCACCGGCACGTACAGCAGCAGCGCGACCAGCGCGGCTGCCAGCCACAGCGATGCGACGTCCGGCAACGAGAATACGCCACCGTCGGTGCGTCCGATGAGGCGCTCCGCAAGCACGTACAGCAGCTTCAGGACGTACAGGTGCAGCAGATAGAAGAACATCGGCGCCGCACCGAAGGTGACCAGCGGCGCGAGCGCCTGAGCCAGGCGTGGATTTTCGAACAGCCGCAACAGCCAAAGGCCCACGCCTACGGTCAGCAGCAAGAACAGCAATGACGGCGGGTACTTGGTCACGTTGAAGAAGCTCATCGCATCCATCAGCGCACCACCACCGCTGAGTCGCGGCGCGTCGCCATACACGTCGATCCAGCGCAGCACGACGAAGGCCGACAGCGCGAGGACGCCCGCGATCAGCAGGCGCGTTTGCCGTGCAGCGGTACTCATGTTCGCGCCATACCACGGTCCCGCCGCATAACCGAGCGCGATCACGCCGATCCACGGCAGCACCGGATACGACGTGCGCAGCCGCAGATCGCCCAGTTCGATCCAGTTTCGCTCGTGCAGGACCGACCACAGCGCGTCCCATGCCGTGCCGGGTGTGGCCTGCACGCCATCGAGCAGGTTGTGTGCGGCGATGACGAGGATTCCGAACGTCACCAGCGCCGCCCTCGGCAGCCAGAGCAATGCGGAGAGCGCGACCATGCTCAGCCCGATCGCCCAGATGACCTGCAGGTAGATCACGTCCGGCGGAAAGCGCCCGGTCCAGGCGAAGTTCACCAGCGTCAGTTCGAGCACGATCAGGAACAGGCCGCGCTTGAACAGGAACGCGCTGGCGGCTTCGCGCGGTCGTGGCTGGCGGCTGCCGTACAGCCACGCCGAAAGCCCGGTGAGGAACACGAACACCGGTGCGCACAGGTGCGCGAGCACGCGCGAGACGAACAGCGCCGGCTCGACCTGCGTCACGTCCATCGGGTCGCCCACCTGGCGGTGCAGGTAGAACGTCTCGCGGACGTGGTCGAGCAGCATCACCAGCATCACGACGCCGCGCAGCAGATCGATGGAGGCGAGGCGTCCGCCATTGGGTTGGGTCGCGGTGGAAGTCACGCGTTGTCCGATCAGAAGTGAGGTGTTGCCGGCGCGCCGCGGAAGCGGCTAGGCGCACGAGCGCTCGCGTGCGTGGCGCCGACGCCAGTTCCATACGTGTGCAGCGGCCAGCATGGCGCTGCCGGCCACGGTGATCGGCGTTTCCCACGTTTTGGCGGGCCATCCGAGTGCGCCCAGCGTCAGGGCAATCAGCCCGCAGGCACTCAGCGCCCACAGCCACGCCGGCAACGGGCGCACGCGATGCGAACGCCACAGCGCGAGTCCCGCCAGTGGGAAGGCCAGCAGCACGAACGCGGCGTGCACCCACTCCGCATGCGACCACGCCGCAAGCGCGGGCAACAGCGCGCCGAGCACTGGCAAGGCCAGGCAGTGCAGCAGGCACAGGCCCGACAGACCGATCGCCGAAGCATCGAAGACACGTGCGTCGGAGGGTTTCATCGGCTGGATCCTTGTGTAAATTGATATGTTATAACATATCGAAATAGGGGAACTCCGATGTCTGCATTGCTTCTCTCCGGTCGCGCGCTGACCGTCGCGCTGGCCGTGCCCGGCGTTGCCGCCGCCAACGGCGTCGCGTCCGAACTTCCGGCGGTCGTGGTGACCGCCACGGCCACCGAGCGGCTGCTCGACGACGCACCCGCCTCCATCTCGGTCATCACCCGCGAACAGTTGCAGCAGCGGCCGGTGATGGACCTGGCCGACGCGGTCCGCGGCAGCACCGGCGTGACCGTGGGCGGCATCGGGCTGGGCCGCCGCGGGATCCGCATCCGCGGCATGGACAGCGAGTACACGCTGGTGCTGGTCGACGGGCGCCGCATCAACGCCGCCAGCGACGCGATCGCCCACGCCGATTTCGACTTGGGCTGGATGCCGGCCGAGGCGATCGAACGCATCGAAGTGGTGCGCGGTCCGATGTCGTCGCTCTACGGCTCCGAGGCGCTGGGCGGCGTGGTCAACGTCATCACCCGCAGCGCGACCGACACCTGGCTGGGCAGCGCGACGTTCAACGGTGGCCGCGTCGATGGCGACCTCGGCGGCGACGCGTGGCAGGCCGGCGTGTATGCCGGCGGCCCGCTGGTCGACGGCGTGCTGGGCATGAGTTTCCAGGCCGAGTCCCGGCGCAAGGAGACCACCGTCGATCCCTCCGACGCGCGCCTCACCGAACAGGAAGGACGCGATGCCGACAACGGCAGCCTGACGGTCAGCTGGACGCCGGACGACGCGCAGCGCATCGACCTGACCCATCTGGAAGGACGCGAGGAACGCTGGCGCGATGCGATGCAGTCGGGCACGCCCGCCTATGTTTACGAAACCCGCGACCACATCGAGCGAAGCCAGACCTCGCTGACCCATCGCGGCAACTGGACCTGGGGCGACAGCGCGTTGCGCGCATATCGCTCCACGCTGGACCGCGACAACACGCGGTCGCGCGGCGAGCCGACGCGGCCGCAGCGCCTGCGCGAGGACATCGTCGATGGACATGTGAGCGCGCAACTGTGGCAGCACCACCGGCTCAGCCTAGGCGGCGAATGGCGCCGAGAGGAACTCACCGACGCCACCGTCAATGCACTCGCACATGCGGACTCGGTGCAGCGCGCGCTGTTCGTGCAGGACGAAATCACGCTGACACCGGATGCGTCGCTGGTGCTGGGCGACCGCGCCGACCATCACCCGCAGTTCGGCTGGCACCACAGCCCGCGCGCCTATGCGGTGTGGCATCCAAGCGCGGCGTGGACGCTGAAGGGCGGCATGGGCAGCGGCTTCAAGGCACCGACGCTGAAGCAACTCTCGCCGCAGTATTCGGCGGTGGGCGGCGGCGGCCGCTTCACCATCTTCGGCAACCCGGACCTCAAGCCGGAAACCGCGACCTCGTACGAGCTGGCCGCAACGCGCCACGGCGATGGCTGGTCGCTGGGTGCAACGGCCTTCCACAACGAACTGGAAGACCTGATCCAGACGATCTGCGTGTCGGCGTGCGGCGTGCGCGGTCGCGAGGTACGCAACTACGTCAACGTCGCCGAAGCGCGCCTGCGCGGTGTGGAGCTGAGCGGCGGAGTCGACCTGCCCGCGCAGCTTCGACTGGATGCCAACGCCACCTGGCTCGAGACACGCGACCGCACCACCGGCCTGCCGCTCAACGAACGCCCGCAACACAGCGGCGCGGCGACGCTGGCCTGGACGCCCACGCAGGCGCTGCGTGCGGGCTTGCGCTCGGAATATGTGGGCACGCAGTGGCAGTTGTCGGGCACGCAGCGGTTGCGGCTGCCTGCGTACACGTTGTGGTCGCTCGACGTCGGCTATCGCATCAGTGAAACGCTGAGCCTGCGCGCCAGCATCGAGAACCTGGCCGATGAGCGCCTCGACGAGAGTTCGGCGCTGTATCCGTATCCGGAAACCGGCCGCTACTACAACGTCGGCCTGACACTGAGCTTCTGATGCGCCGGCTCAGTTCAGCGTGGTGGTGGCTGGGGCTGGCGCTGGCGTCGCTCCTGCCGCTGTCGGCGGCGACACAGGAACGCGCGGCCGCGGTCCCGGTGCGCGTCACTGTCGTCGCCAACGATTTCGTGCTTCCCGGCAAGACGGCACGTCTGTCCGCATGGGGCCGCGACAAGGGCGTCGTGTTCCGCCACGTCGCGGCGGAACGCGCCGATGGCGACCCGTCGCAATGGCTGCGCGACACCGACGTGGCCATTCTGGACACGCCGCGCCCTTCCGACGCCGCGCAGGTACGCGAGGCGCTCGGCGATGCGCTGGAACGCGCGGAGGTTCCGTGGGTGCAGGTCGGTGGCGGCGCGCCCAGCTTCGGTGCGCTGCCTGCCGATCAGGCACGCCGCGTGATCGGCTACTACGGCGCCGGCGGTGAGGCCAACTTCCGTGCGTTGATCGATTACCTCGCCGCACAGCGCGAGGGCGCGGACACGTCCACGATTCCGCCGCCGCAGGCGCTTCCACAGACGGGCTTCCATCATCCGTGGGCGCCGCGCGTGTTCGCCGACGCAGCGGCCTATCTGGCATGGCGCGGCGAACGCGGCACGCCCGCAGATGCGCCGACCGTGGCGATGCTGATCGCACCCGGCATGGTAACGTCCATGCAGACCGCGATCGTGGATGCCGCGATCGAACGCAGCCAGGCGCACGGCGTCAATGGGGTCGCGGTGTGGTTCGACGCCGGCTCTGCGGACGCGCTCGGCAAGGCGCTGCAGGGCCTCAGTGTCGACGCCATCGTCAATTTCACCCACCTGCAGAACGGCGAAGCACGGCGTCAGGAGTTCGAACGTCTCGGCGTGCCGGTGTTGCAGACGCTCAACCATCGGCAGGGAACGCCGCAGGCCTGGCGCGCCGCATCGCAGGGCGTGGCGATGCCGCTGGTGGCGACGTTCCTCGCGGTGCCCGAAGGCTGGGGCATGAGCGATACGCTGGTAGTCGGCGCGGTGGAACATGGCGAACCAGTGCCGATCGCCGAACAGGTCGAGGCGCTCGCAGCGAAGCTAGCGCGGCTGGTCGCGCTGCGACGCAAGCCCGCGGCGCACAAGTCGCTGGCGCTGATGTTCTGGAACTATCCCGCAGGCGAGAAGAACCTGTCCGCCTCGCACCTCAACGTGCCGCGCAGCTTGGAGCGGCTCACGCAACGGTTGGCGGAAGCGGGTTACCGCGTGCCTCCGACCGGTGAAGCGCAACTCATCGCCGATGCGCAGGCGATGCTCGGCGGACTGTACCGGCCCGACACGCTCGACGAGCTGCTGCGGCGCGATCTGGCCGCGACCTTTCCCGTGGCGCGCTACCGCCAGTGGCTGCAGACGCTGCCCGCCGAGCGGCGTGATGCGCTGCTGGCTCGCTGGAGTGCGCCCGAAACGCATCCCGCCGTGCGCGAAATCGATGGCGAACCGATGTTCGTGATCCCGCGACTGCGACTGGACCGCCTCGTCGTGATGCCGCAGCCGCCGCGCGCCGAACGCGTCGGCCAGGCCACGCACGACCAGGCTTCGCTGCCCGGCCACCTGTACCTGGCCACCTATCTCTTCGTGCGCGAAGGCTTCCGCGCCGACGCGCTGATCCATTTCGGAACGCACGGCACGCAGGAATGGACGCCGGGCAAGGACCGCGGGCTGTGGGTCAACGACTTCCCGTTCCTCACGCTGGGCGACCTGCCGGTCTTCTATCCCTACATCCAGGACAACGTCGGCGAAGCGGTCCAGGCCAAGCGGCGCGGACGCGCGGTGACCATCAGCCACCAGACGCCGGCGTTCGCGCCCGCCGGGCTCTACGACGAACTGCGCGACCTGCACGCGCTCGTACACGAATACCAGCAACTGGAAGACGGTGGCGTCCGCACGCGCACTCAGCAGGCGTTGCTCGCCGCCGCGGAGCGCGCCGGCCTCATCGGCGACATGGGCTGGCAGCGCGACGCGGCACGCGACGACTTCACCGGCTTCTTCAACGCACTGCACGATCACCTGCACGAGCTCGCGCGCAGCTCCACGCCGCTGGGCCTGCACACCTTCGGCGAAGCGGCCGCGCCCGGACACCGCCTGGCGACCGTCATGCAGCAGCTGGGCGAGCCGTACTACCGCGCGCTCGGACTGGATCCGGCCGAGGTCTTCGCCGAGGACTACACGCAACTGCAGGCCTCGCCACCGTATCGCCTGCTGCACCGGCACCTGCGCGAGGGCGTGTCGCTGGACGAGGTGCGCGACGACACGCTGCGCGAACTGCTGCGTCGCGCGAAGGAATTCGACGCCGCGCTGGCCGACACACAGGAAATCGAATCGCTGCTGACCGCGTTGGAGGGCGGCTTCGTGCGGCCCGGCGCCGGTGGCGACCCGGTGCGTAATCCCGACGTGCGCAGCGGCCGCAACCTGTTTCCGTTCGAGCCGGACAAGATCCCGACGCGCGCAGCGTATGAGGCCGGTGGCGAGGCGCTGGCGCAACTGCTGGCCGCGTATCGCGACGAGCATGGCGGACGCACTCCGGAGAAGCTCGCTTTCAGCCTGTGGTCGTCCGAGGCAATACGCCATCTCGGCGTCCTGGAGAGCCAGGTGTTGCACGCGCTCGG
This sequence comes from Lysobacter sp., assembly GCF_035655815.1. Classification (NCBI taxonomy): domain Bacteria; kingdom Pseudomonadati; phylum Pseudomonadota; class Gammaproteobacteria; order Lysobacterales; family Lysobacteraceae; genus Lysobacter; species Lysobacter sp. The sequence goes on along the minus strand of NZ_DASRTS010000001.1, from coordinate 49,898 downwards.
GCTGCGTCCGGTCTGGAACGAGGGCGGTCGTGTCACCGCGCTGGAGATCGTGCCCGATAGTGAACTGAAGCATCCACGCATCGATGCCGTGGTGCAGGTCACCAGCGTGTATCGCGACCAGTTCGACGGCTTCATGCGGATGCTCGCGCAGGCCATCGACCGGCTTGTCGCGCAAGGCGATGCGGCGACGAATCCGGTGGCACGCAACAGCGAGGCCGTCGAGCGGACACTGATCGAACGCGGCGTGGCGCCCGAGCTCGCGCGGCAGCTTGCCCGGCTTCGCGTGTTCGGCAATGCGCCGGGCGAGTACGGCAGCGGGCTGCCAGACGCGGTACTGGCCGAATCCGGCGACAAGCGCGACGAGGCGCTGGCGCAGGGTTTCCTTGAGCGCCTGCAGTACGGCTACGGCGCGAGCGACTGGGGCACCACGCTCGGCGCGGACCAGGGCAACCTGTTCGCCGAGCAGCTGCGCGGCGTGCAGGCGGCGGTGCTGGCGCGTTCGTCCAACCTGCACGGCATGCTGTCCACCGACCACCCGTTCGAGTACCTCGGCGGCCTGTCGCTGGCGGTACGTCATCTCGACGGCGCCAGTCCTGCGCTGTACGTGTCGGACCTGCGCGGGCAGCGGCCGCGCACCAGCAGCGCGAAGCACTTCCTCGCCGCGGAACTGCGCAGCCGGCAGCTCAATCCGCAGTGGATCCGGGCGATGCAGCAGGAAGGCTACGCCGGCACGCTGCAGGTACTGGACACGGTCAACAACCTGTTCGGCTGGCAGCTCACCGACCCATCGATGGTGCGCGACGCGCAGTGGCAGGCGATCCACGACACCTACGTGCGCGACGTGCGCAAGCTGGGCATCGACGAGTGGTTCGAACGCGCCAATCCGACTGCACAGCGGCAGATGATCACGCGCATGCGCGAGGCGATCGAACGCGGTCACTGGAATGCCGACGCGCGCACGCGGTCCGAACTGGAACAGCGCCAGCGCGAACTGGCCGCCATGACCAACGCACGCAGCGAGTCGACCGTGGGCATGCCGTCCGGCCCCGGGTTCGGCCTAGGCGCAGATGCTTCGCTGGCGCAATCCGATGCGGCAAGCGCAGCGGCGCCCCCACCGGCATCCGCCTCCGCCAGTTCCGCTGCGGCCACACCCGCGAAGCCCGCACCGCCGCAGGTGCGCGGACGCGTGCTGCAGGAGGTCGCGCAGCCCGAATCCGCGGTCGCCAGCCCCTGGCACACGCAGTTCGGCCTGGCCCTGCTCGCCCTGTGCCTGGCACTGGGCGCATGGCGGCAGCGCCGCATGACCCACGTTTCGATCCACCCGGAGCCAACCCGATGAACCTGCTGGAAACCACCCTGTACGACCTCTCGCACCTGTTCCTGGCGCCGGTGCTGCTGCTGATCCTGCTGTCGCTGGGCTATGCGTTCGTGGTGCTGGGCGCCTTTCTGATGGAGGCGTGGCAGCGCAGTCGCGGCCGGCACCGCTCGGTGCTCGCGGGCTGGCAGGCGCGCAGCGGTGCGGGCAGCGACGACATGGAGCTGTGGATCATGAAGCGCCTGGAATGGCTGCGGATCGTCTCGCGCACCGCGCCGATGCTCGGCCTGGTCGCCACCATGATCCCGATGGGCCCGGCGCTGCTGGCGCTGACGCGCGGCGATGCCGCCACCGTCGGCGAGAACCTCGTGGTCGCGTTCTCCGCCGTCATCCTGGCGCTGGTCGCCGCCAGCCTGTGCTTCCTGGTGCTCACCGTGCGCCGCCGCTGGCTGCTGCAGGAACTGCGCGACATCGAACGCAAGCGCCCGCATTCCAGCGCGGACCATCGCACTGCGCTGCAGGAGGCGGCCTGATGCGCTTTCTCGAACACGACGAGGCTGACGACCCGATCCTGTCGGTGGTCAACCTGATCGACCTGTTCCTGGTGGTGATCGGCATCCTGATGATCGTGATCGTGCGCAACCCGCTCAATCCGTTCTCGCAGGACAAGGTGGTGGTGGTCGAGAACCCGGGCGAAGCCGACATGCGCATCCTGGTGAAGGACGGCGAGGAGCTGACCCGCTACGAATCCACCGGCGAGATCGGCGAAGGCGGCGGAGTGCGCGCCGGCGTGACGTACCGCCTGGCCGACGGGCGCATGGTGTACGTGCCAGAGGGCGGCGACGCGCCGCGCGCGGAGTAATGGAGTCGTTGCCGCATGCGACCGTGAGGGCCGCCTGCGTCGGCGCCATGACCTTTGGCGCAGGTGCCACCGTCGCCCGCATGGTGTCGTGTCGCGCATCCCTCACGGAAGACGATCCATGCGATTCCCCATTCTTCATGCCGCGCTGGCCACGCTGCTGGGTGCGGCGGCCCTGCCTGCGCTGGCAGGCAACGGCGTCCTTACCCTCGACGTGCACGAGAAGACCACCGGCACGACGATGCCGGCAATGGTGTTCCATCCGGCACGCGACGTTCCCGCCGACACGGTGACGCCGTTCGGTTCGTATGGCGTACGGGCGATGCCCGGTGCGGCGATGGCAGAAGGGCGCTTTCCGCTGGTGCTCATCTCGCATGGCCACGGCGGTGGCGCGCTGGGGCATCACGACCTCGCGACGACGCTGGCCGATGCTGGCTTCATCGTGGCCAGCATCGAGCACGCCGGCGACAGCTACCGCGACCAGAGCGGCTTCGGCACCGAGCGCGTGCTGCTGGGCCGCGCCTGGCAGGTGTCCGCCCTGATCGACACGCTGCTGGCCGATCCGCGCCTGGCGCCGCACATCGACGCCACCCGCATCGGCGTGGCCGGCTTCTCCGCCGGCGGGTACACCAGCCTGTTGCTGCTCGGCGCGAAACCGGATTTCTCGCGCCACGCGATGTACTGCGGCGAGCAAGCCGATGACGTCGAGATCTGCCAGCAGCCCGCGGCGAAGGCCGAGCCGCTGACGCAGCGGCCGCCCACCGCCGACGCGCGCATCCGTGCCGGTCTCGTGATGGCGCCGCTGGGCATCTTCTTCGACCGCGCGGCGCTGCAGGACGTCGCCGCGCCGGTGCAGCTGTACGCGGCCATGTCCGACGGCGTGCTGCTGCCCGCCTACAACGCGCTGCCGGTGCGCGACGGACTGCCGAACCTGCACGGCTTTCGCGCCATCGTCGGCGCGGATCATTACGTGTTCCTTGCGCCGTGCGGACCGGCGATGGCCGAGAACGTGCCGGTCCTGTGCAAGGACCCGCCCGGCATCGACCGTGAAGCGCTGCACCGGCAGATCAACGCGGACGCCGTGCAGTTCTTCCGGGACGTGCTGGGACCGGACGCCACGGCGCAGCGCTGATCCGCGAGCACGTCATCCCGCAGCGAGCGGCGACAGTGCGTCCACGCTTTCGCCGTCAGCACTTCGCGTCCGTTCCGTTTCGATCCGTAGCGACAACGAATCCGGCGTCAGCGCGGTGAGGAAGTCGCGCGCGTCGAAAGCCTCGCCGGCGGCCCACGCGCCCGGCGCGACGTCGCCGGCCATCACGCGCTCCATCGCCTCCACGATCAGCGGCGCACTCACCGCGTAGATGTCGCGGCCCTGTGCGACGGCACGCCGCAGCTGTCCACCGCGACGAACGTGCACGTCGACGATGAACTGCTGTCCGGAGCGGCCACGTTCGTCGCTGGCCACGGGCGAAGGCGTCTGCGGATCGCGCAGGTCGTGCAGCGGCGCCAGGTTCATGTACGAGCGCACGTGCCTGCTTCGCAAATGCCGCGCGATGGCGACGACTTCCGACAGCGTGAGCAGCACGACATCCTGCTCGCCCATCGGTTCCGGGTAGGTCCAGCGGCCGGTCGTTGCCGGATCCGGAATCACCTGCAGCTCGCCTTCTTCCACCACCCAGCGTCGCCAGTGGTTGCGCGTGCCGGTGATGCGCGTCCCGGCGGTGGGATGCCAGCTGTCCAGACCGACCGCGATGTCGATGCTGTCGGCGTCCGGCCAGTCGGCGAGCGCGGCGGTAGCCAGCAGATCGGCCAGTGCACCGTAGAACGCGACCGACGGCATCGCCACGATGCCCGCGGCCCGCGCGCGTTCGGCGTAGTCCTCGAACACCGTGAAGGCGGCGCGCTGCTCGGCGCTGGTGTCGAAGTAGTGGATGCCGGCGCGTAGGGCCGCCTCCAGCACCGGCTCGGCCGTGTCGAGGAACGGACCGGCCGCGTTGATCACCGCGACCGCGCCGGCGAAGGCGCGGTCGAGTACATCCGGATCGTCGATGGCCGCCACGCGGCCCTCCAGCTCCGGATACCGCGCGAGCAGCGACGCCAGCTTCCCCGCGTCGCGACCGCACGCGATCGGCGTCCAGCCGCGCCGCCGCAGTTCGTCGATGATGAAACGCCCCGTGTGGCCGTAGGCGCCGTACACCGCGACCTCGCCACGGCCGTGCTCATGCTGTGCGTGATTCATGCGTGCGCCTTCTCGTCCTTCGTCGCGGCGAGCGCGCCATCCACTGCAGCCCAGTGCGCGCGCAGCTCGCGGTTGAAGTCGGCCCAGCGCTCCTCCGGGAAGAAGATGCGCGCGCCGTCGAAGTCGACGCGACGCACCGCGCCCGGAATGGTCTGCTGCAGCCAGCGCGCCCATTCCACGGGGAAATACACGTCGTCCGTGCCCCATGCGATCAGCGTCGGCGTCGCCAGCCTGCGCAGGCCGTCCTCGATGTCCAGCGTATGCCGGCAGTCGAACGCGTTGACGAAGCGTTCGAGTTCACGCAACCGCGTGGGCGAATCGATGAAGGGACGCAGGTAGGTCGTGATGGTTTCGTCGCTTACGTCGTCGGGACGCTCGTAGGCGGGCGCCAGTGCCTGTCGGTAGACGTCGTGGTCGTTCCACATCGCTTTGAGCGTGTCCGGCAGTCCGCCGGCCGCCACCATCGAGACGAAGCCCTGGAACGCTTCCGGCGGCCAGTTGTCGTGCGCGTCGCAGTTGGTCAGCGTCAGGCTGCGCAGGCGCTGCGGATACAGCGCCGCGAAGATCTGGCAGATGCCGCCACCGCTGTCGTTGCCGACCAGGTCCACGCGATCGATGCCCAGCGCATCGAGGAACTGCGCCAGCATGTGCGCATTGGCCGTTACCGATACGTCCTGTCCGTCGGCGGCGTCAGTATGGCCGTGCGCCAGCAGGTCCACGGCGATGCAGCGGCGCACGTCGGACAGTTCACGCAACTGGTGGCGCCACAGATAGCCGTTGAGCAGCACGCCGTGGACGAACAGCGCGACCGGGCCGCTTCCGCGCTCGACATAGCCGACCACGCCCGAAGGCGTGGTCGCCGTGCGGCGCGCTTCGAAGAATCCGCGCGCGTCCATCACGCTTCCGCTCCGGCTTCGCGCAACTTCTGCGCGCATTCCTCGCAGCACACCTCGACGGTGCGGCCGCCGATGGTCACTTCCACGGCATTGCCGTCCAGCGGGTAATCGCACACCGCACAGGTCTTCTCGCTCATGACACGCTCCGGTTCACGCCCTGCAGTTCGGGCATGCACAGAAGACCATCGCGACCACGCCGCGGCTGTCGGAATCTTTAGCGAACGTCAGCCGCTCTTCGCCAGCGCGGCGGCGCGGAACTCGGACGGCGTGCGGCCATAGGCCTGCTTGAACGCGGCGGTGAAATGGCTGTGGCTGGAAAAGCCCAGGTCCATCGCCAGCGCCGAAACGTCCTCGCAATGCGCCAGCCCATCCAGCGCGCGCGCCAGCCGCAGGCGCAGGTGATAGCGATGCAGCGGCACGCCCTCGACCTGCTGGAACGCCTGCGTGAGGTACACGGGCGAGCCGCCGATCTCCGCGGCGATGTCGGCGAGCTTCCATTGCCGGGAGAGATCGCTGGCCAGCAGCACCTTCACGCGATCCACCAGGCGCCGGCGACCCTGCGTGGCGCGGGTCTCGTGCGTGGTGCGCGGACCCAGGCTGCGGCACACCAGGGTGAGCGCCAGGCTTTCGGCCTCCAGCGGTTCGATGCTGCGGCGGTCCAGGCTGTGGCGCAGCAGCGCCACCAGCACCTGCGCGCGCGGATCGATGCGCAGCGACTGCATGCGGAACGCCGGATCCTCGTGGCTGTGGAGCAGTTCGGCCGGCGCGAGTTCGCGCAGCAGCTCCTGCGACACCGCCAGTACCAGGCTGGAGTCGCCGCCATCGACCGGATGGCTGACGCTGTAGCCTTCGCCCGCATTGAAGAACAGCACGTGGTTGGCATCGGCGACGGACTGCTCGCTGCCGACGTGGCGCGTGTACAGCCCGCGATACGGGAACACCAGGTGCGTGGCGCGCGCGCACTCCTCCGCGCTGCGGTGGCGGCAGGTGCCGCGGCAGCGCACGTCCTTGACCGTCACGGTGCCGGTGTCGAGCAGCGGATTGATCGAGAAATCGGACATGGACCTCGGGCGGTCGAGCTTGCGGCGGAGAGACGAGGCGATCAGGCAGGCGCGATCGCATGGCACATCGGGCGCGCGACCGCGTCGCTCGGCGGCGTTGCCCCAGTAGAACCCATCGTCGTCGCAGCGGCTGTCGAAATCTTTACCCGGTCGCGCGTCAGCTTCCGTCCGGTCGACGCAGGAACGCCTGCCAGCGTGGCCGGCGGCGCGGATAGGCCGCCGCGGCGGGCACGCGCAGGTTCACGTCGGTGCCTGCGCCGACGCGCGACAGGATGTCGAGGTGCCCGCCGATGCGTTCGGCCCGTTCGTACATGCCGTCCAGGCCCCAGTGGCCGGGGCGGCTTGGCGCGTGCTCCGGCATGCCGACTCCGTCGTCGCGCACACGCAGGCGCAGCTCGCGCGGGTGGTAGCCCAGTTCGATCTCCACCGTGGCAGCGGATGCGTGATGCAGTGCGTTGAGCACCGCCTCGCGGCCGATCAGGTACAGCTCTTCGGCGATGCCCGGCAGCAGCGGACGGGGCTTTCCTTCCACCACCAGGCGCATGTCCGGCAGCGGCTCGGCCTGTACCTCGTCGCGCACGTGCAGCAGCGCATTGCCGAGGTCGTGCCAGTACTGCACGTCGCCGCGCAGGCCGCGCACGCGATCGCGGCCCTCGGCCAGCGCGCGTTCGGCCAGATCCATGGCCTTGTCCAGGTCCTGCCGCACGGGGTCGTCCTCGCGCAGCCCCTGGCTGGCCGCGTGCAACCTCAGGATCAGGCCCTGCGTGCCCTGCAGCAGCGTGTCGTGCAGCTCGCGGGCGATGCGTTCGCGCTCACCGTAGCGTTCGCGCAGGCGCAGGCGGATCTGGTGCGCCAGGTGGCGCAGGCGCAGCAGGTACGCGATCCACGCGATCGACAGCACCAGCAGCACGCACAGCACGCGGAACCACAGCGTCTGGTAGTACAGAGGCGCGATGGTCAGCGTCAGCGAATCGCCGACCTCGTTCCACACGCCGTCGTTGTTGGCCGCGACCACGCGGAAGGTGTACGTGCCCGGCGGCGGATCGCTGTAGAACGCCATGCGCCGGTTGCCGGCCTCCTGCCACGCGGTGTCGTGGCCTTCCAGCCGGTAGCGGAAGCGCACGCGCTCAGGGATGGACAGGCTCAACGCGGTATAGCCGATCTGCAGGTTGCGGATGCCCGCGGGCAGTTCCACCACGCCCTTGCCGGGACGGAACGCCTGCTGGTCCGCACTGACCGAACGGATCCGCACCGGCGGCGGAATCGTGTTGCGACGGAGCGAAGCGGGGTCGATCGACACCACGCCGCCGGTGGTCGCGAACCAGAGCCAGCCATCGCCGGTTTCCACCGCCGTCGGAATGGGCCGGAATTGCGCGGGAATGCCCGGCACGCCATCGAGGAAGTCGAACCGCTCATAGCGCGGCTGCCGGCCCGCATCATCGAACAAATGCGCGGTGGCGTTCGCCGGCACGCGCAGGATTCCGCGCGCGCCGTTCAACCACAGGTCGCCATTGCGGCCCTGGACAATGCCCGTAATGCCGCGGAAGGCGCTGGCCTCGCCTGTCTGCATGCTGCGCAGCCTTCCGCCGGCAAATCGCGCCAAGCCGCGCTCGCCGCCGATCCAGATGCCGCCCGCGCTTTCGGTCAGCGCGGTCACGTTGCCGACCGACAGGCCCTGCGCCGCCCCGAGTTCGCGCAGCGCGCCGTCCTTCATCAGACTGATGCTGTTGCGCGCGAAGCCCATCCACAGCGTGCCGTCGGCGGCGCACAGCAGCGTGAGCGGCGATGCGCCATCGGGCATGCCCGCCAGATCGCGGAAGTGCCGCCACCGGCCGTCCTGCAGCCGCCATACGCCCGGCGTGTTCAGCGACACCCACAGCGCGCCGTCGCGGGCCTTCGCGATCGCCTGCACGCCGGAGTAGTTCTCGATCGGCAACGCAGTGACTTCGCGCAGCCGTCCGTCCTGCAGGGCCCACAGGCCGTTCGGCCCGCCCAGCCACGTGACGCCATCGTGGTCGCGGTGCACCGCGGTGATCGGAGGCGCCAGGTCGAGGAACTCGATGCGATGCCCCTTCAGCCGCATCAGCGGATTGTTGCGACTGCCGATCAGCACCGACCCGGCACGGCCCGCCCCGATCGCGAAATCCTGCGCGCCGTCCGGCAGCAGCGCCGGCATCACGTTGGAATGGCGGAAGCGGTCGAGCCCGCGGCTGCTGCCGATCCACAGGTTGCCCTCGCGATCTTCCAGCACCGGGTGCACGTAGTCCGAGCTGAGCCCGTCGATGCGGCGGAACGCTTCGAATGCGGCGTCCTGCGCATCGGCGCCGTCCGTGCGCGGCACCGTCGGGTACTGCAGGCGATGCAGGCCTTCGCCCAGCGTCGTCGCCCACAGTGCACCGTCGCGATCGAACAGCAGCCCGGCCGAGGGCTGCGCCAGTGCCTGCGTCGTCGCCGTGCGGCCATCCAGCGGGAGCTGGCGCACGGCGCCGTCGGACTCGGCGATCCAGATGCCGCCGTCGGGCGCCTGCGCGATCTGGCTGATGCGTCCGACCTGCGCATCGACGCTTTCGAAGACGGTGTGCCCCTTGCGCAGGAAGGCGACGCCCTGCTCCGTCGCCACCCACAGCGTGCCCGCGCGATCGACGAACACCGTGCGCGCCTGGCGACCGGGAAAGCGCCACTGCGCGCCCAGTCGCTCCCAGCGGCTGCCCTGCAGGCGCACCAGGCCGGTGAACGTGGCCGCCCACAGTGTGCCGCCCTGGTCCTGTGCGAATCGGAACACGGTGCTGGTCGGCAGGCCCTGCGCCTCGCCGTAATGCGTCAGCGTGTCGCCCTGCAGGAAGCTCACGGCGCCGTAGCGGAATCCGATCCACAGCCCACCGCTGTCGGGTGCGTACAGCGTGGAGATGCTGGTCGCGGGAAACGCGTTGGAGTCGGGCGGATCGAAGCGCTCGAACTGCACGCCGTCGAAGCGGAACAGGCCGATCTGCGTGGCCAGCCACAGGTAACCGTCGCGCGTCTGCGCCAGCGCGGTGATCTGACCCGGCGCGCCTTCCTTCACCGTCCACGCGGTGTGGTGGAACTGGCCGATGCGGCGCGTGGCGTCCAGCGCGTGCGCAACGTTGACCAGCGACAGCAGCAGGCACGCGAGCAGCGTCGCGACGGCGCGCACGCGCCGTCCCGTCGTCCGGCCGCCGGGGCCGTTTGGCTGGTCGCTCCGACCGGTCACCTGATCCCCTTGGCTGGACTGCCGGTGCGTCCGCATCCGCGGGCGCACTCCGGTGCATGTTCGCGATCCATTCTGCAGTGGCGCCGGCGGTCCTTCATGCGCCGGAAGGCCGGGGCTGCCTGCCTCTCACGACAGGCCCTCCACGACCACGGCGGCAAGCGGCGCCAGCACCGCGACGACCAGCAACCCGTACACCAGGCACTTCGCGTTGAAATCGACCGCCTCGGCATGATCGCCCCGCCTGACCAGCACGCCAGCGCGTGCGGCGAACGCGAAGACCCACAACGATCCCAGCGCCAGCACCAGGACCATGCTGTCGTGGCTGCCATCGCCATGCACCGCCAGCAGCGACGACAGCCCCACCATGAGCAGGTTGAACGCGGTGATGGCGATGACGGCTGTTCTCGCGGTCGAAGGTTTCATGCGCGTGTCGACGGGTGGTGGACGTGGCCGGCATGCATCCGTCATCGCCCGGCGGGATGCCGCAGGTTCATGGAATCCACCGCCGCAATCAATCCGGCCAGACGCTGCTCAGGCCGACGTGGCGCCTTCGGCCAGCAACCATTCGCGCACCTGCACCACGTCCGCATCCGCGTCGAGCGCCTGCGGCCACACCAGATGGAAGGCGTGCCCGGCCAGTTCCGGCCCGAACGGCTGGCACAGCAGGCCGCCGCGCAGTTCGTCTTCCACCAGCGCCAGGTTGACCAGCGCGATGCCCTGCCCGGCGATCGCCGCCTGGATGGCGTGGACCTCGTCGGAGAAGTGCAGTTGCCGCGGGCGCGGCGCCACGCCGGCGCGCTCGAACCAGAGCGGCCAGTCCGGCGTGACCGCATCGCGCCGGAACCATTCGAAGCCGATCAGCGGCACGCGCGCCAGATCGTCCGCGCCCTGCACGCGCAATGCCGGCGCGCACACCGGAGCGAAACGCGACGGCAACAGCGGCGTCGATTCCAGCCCGGGATATCGCCCCGGGCCATAGCGGATCGCCAGTTGCGCGGCGCCACCGTGCAGGTCGACCGGCTCGTCGCTGGTATGCAGGTGAAGCGCGATGCCCGGGTGCGCCCGCGCCAGCCGCGGCAGCAGCCACCGCGAGGCGAACGCCATGGTCGTGCTCAGTACCAGCGCGCGTTGCCGCGCCTGCGGGCGCACGTTGCGCACCGCCCGCTCCATCGCGTCAAACCCGTCGCGCAGCGCGGGGAACAGGCTCTGTCCCGCCGGCGTCAGGTCCACGCGCCGGGTGCCGCGCACGAACAACGGCACGCCCAGGCGGTCCTCCAGCTGGCGGATCTGATGGCTGATGGCCGTGGGCGTGAGCGACAGCTCGGTCGCGGCGTGCTTGAAGCTCAGGTGCCGTGCGGCGGCCTCGAAGGCCCGCAACGCGGTCAGCGGCGGCAGATGACGGGCGCTCATGCCTGAATCCAATGCATCCGACGGATGCGCAATGATCGTTTTACGGCCGATATCTTAGGGGCAAACCTGTGCACACCCACCACCCACAGGTGAACCATGATCAGGCTTCTGCACATCGACTCCAGCGCGCGCCCCGGCGGCTCCGACGAACACCCGCACGGCTCCCACACGCGCCGGCTGTCGGCCCGCTTCATCAGGCAATGGCGGTCGCACCGGCCGCTGGACACCGTGATCCATCGCGACTTGGCGCTGCAGCCGCCGACGCCGGTGACCGGGCAGTGGGTGCATGCCGCGTTCACCCCGCCGGCGCAGCGCGAACCGTGGATGCACGACGTGCTGGCCGAGAGCGACACCCTCATCGACGAACTCATCGCCGCCGACGTCATCGTGATCGGCGCGCCCATGTACAACTTCGGCATGCCGTCCACGCTCAAGGCGTGGATCGACAACATCGTCCGCGTGGGTCGCACGTTCGGCTTCGACCGCCAGCGCGCGGGCGAACCGTACTGGCCGCTGCTTGCCGACCAGCGCAAGCGGCTGGTGCTGCTGGGCGCGCGCGGCGACCACGGCTACGACCCCGGCCAGCGCCTGCACGCCGACAACCACGTCGAGGCCGGCGTGATCACGCCACTGCGCTACATCGGCATCGCCCGCGCGGACTGCATCGCGATCGAGTACGACGAATTCCGCGACGAGCGGCTGCAGGCTTCCATCGCCGCGGCGGAGGCACAGGTGGATGCGCTGGTCGCGCGACTGGTGGAAGAAATGACGAAGGCCACTTCCGCCGAGGTCAGCCCGCTCGCATGCGCGGGCTGATGCCGTAATGCAGGACTACCGACCGGCACCGCGAGAGCGGTGCCGGTCGAATCGCCTTCAGCGATCGGCCTGCGACGATGAGGGCGAAGTCGGAGCGACTTCCTGCGTTGCCTCGACATCCGTCGCCACCGCCGCCACGTCGCGCGTGGCCGGCGAGAACGTGAGCGTCAGGCCGAAGGTACTGCTCGGCCGCTGGCCGTCGCCATGCTGGCGACGCGCCAGCAACGACAGCTTCCAGCCGGCGGCGAGGTCCAGGTCGATGCCGCCGCCGTAGGTCAGCGCGTTGTCGCCGAAGCTGCGCATGCCGAGCGCGTAGCCGTCGTCCACCGGCAGGATCACGTAGTTCAGGTCCACATCGCTGCGGTTGTCGAGCGATTCGCGGTATTCGAGCATCCAGTACGGACGGACCACGTCGCCGCGCGCGGTGAGGATCGGGAAGCTCCCTTCCACACCCAGCGACGCGCCGCTGCTCTCGACCGTCTGCGAACCGTAGGCGAGGTCGTAGAGGCCGAGTCCCTGCTCGCGATAGGCATCCAGGCGCGTGCGGCTCGCATCCAGACGACCATATCCGGTCAGCGTCATTCCGTCGCCGGCCGCGTGCTCATAGCCGCCGGTCAGCGCACCGAACGACTGGTCGCCATTGCGCTGCGCGGTCGCCATCGCGCCGGCCGTCGCGCTGTAGCGGCGGATGTCGAAGTCGAGATCGCCCCAGCCGACGATGCCGTCGACGAACCAGCGTTCGCCCGGACGCCACAGTCCATACAGCGACAGTGCGCGTTGCTGCGCGTCGAGGTTCGACCTGGCCTCGTCCAGATCGGTGTCGTTCCAGCCCCAGCCGCCGGCCACGCCGAACACGAAGCGCTCGCTGATGCGCCAGTCCGCACCGAGCGTCACGCCGTCGCTGCGGAAATCGAACGCGTCTGCGTCGCCGTCCGCATCGCGCCCGCCACTGGTGATGGTGCCGGCCGTCCATATCGCCATGCCCTGTGGCAGGCGCGCATCCTGGAACGAGGCCAGCTCGTCCGCGCTGATCGACAGGCCGGTGCCCGAAAGGCTGGCCATGCTCAGCGTCAGTGCGTTGTTCGACGTGCTGGTGGTGAAGCGCAACTGCCGCATGCGGTTCTGGATGTTGGACTGCTGCGCGGCGACGAAGCGCACGCTGGCGTCCACCTGCGCCTGCAGTCCGCCCACCACGCTGGCGTCGCGCGTCGGATCCGGACGGTCGACCACCGCCAGCACGATGCTGACCGACGCCTGCGCGTAATTGCCCGCGGCCGCCTGCGTCGCCACCAGCGTGGTCACGCCCGCACCGACCAGGGTCACCGTGCGCCCGCTGATCGTCGCCACGTGCGGATCGCTGCTGGTGAACGTGAAGGCGCCTGCACTGTCGCTGGTCGGATCGGGCAGTTCGAACGCGGCTTCGCCTAGTGTCCGGCTCATGTCCGCCACCCATGCAAGCGTCGGCAGCGCGCGGCCGATCACCACCTGCAGCGCGATCTGCGGTGCGGCGGAGAAGCTGGCGTTGCCCGCCTGGTCGGCCGTGAGCGAACACGTGCCGGCCGCCAGCATCGTCACCGTGCTGCCACTGACCGTGCAGACCGACGTGGTGTTCGATGCGAACACCACCGGCAGGCCGGACGCGCCGCCAATCGCGGACAGCACGAAGGTTCCGCCGCGCGAGTACACCGGCTCGGCCGGATTCGCGCTGAAGCCGGTGATGGCCTGCGCGGCGATGCCGATGGCCACGTCCAGCGTCACCTGCGGCGCCGCCGCATAGCTGGCGTTGCCCGCCTGGTCGGCGGTGAGCGAACACGTGCCGGCCGCGATCATCGTCACGGTGTCGCCCGAAATCGAACACACCGATGGAGTCGCCGAGGCATACGTCACCGGCAGGCCCGATGCGCCGCCGGTGGCGGACACGGTGAACGTGCCGTTGGGAACGAAGATCGGCGCAACGGGATTGGCGACGAAGCCGGTGATCGCCTGCGGCAGCAGCCCGACCACCACGCCCGTCATGCTGCCGACGCCATGGAGATTCGCATCGGCCGGCGCGCCGGCGAGGTCGGCAATGGCGCCGCCGTTGAGCACGAAGGCACTGCCGAGCGTGGGGCCGTCCAGGTCCTGGTCGCCCGCGGCCACGGTGTAGCTGAAGACCAGCACGTCGGTGCCCGAACCGCTGACGTACGCCGCCTCGCGCATGCCGCCGACGTCGAAGGTGATCGGCAGCCCGGGCGTCCCGGTCACGTTGACCGCTTCGCTGAAGGTGAGCGTGAACACCAGGCTCTGCCCGGCGATGTACTGGCCGGCCGCAGGCACCAGCACGCCCGTCACGGTTGGCGACGTCCGGTCGATCACGTAGACCGGCCCGCCCGTGTAGCCCGGTGCGCCATTGCCCGCGCGATCGATGATGCCCGTGCTACCGGCGAGGAGGTCCAGCCGCAGCGCGCCATCGCCGGTCACGTTGTCGACGGTCACCGTGTATTCGATGTTGTCGGGCGTTGCCAGCTGGGCGAAGGTGCCCATAACGTCGCCGACTCCGACCAGCGAAAAGTCGCTGAGGTCCACGCCGGTCACCGGCTCGGAGAACCTGACCCGGTAACGCACGCTCGATGCTCCGGTCGGGCTGGCATCGAGCAGGTCGATGGCGGCCACGGTCGGCGCCGTGGTGTCGGAACTCATCACCGTGATGGCGACGGTGTCGCTATCGGTCTTCATGCCGCCCGAGCCCGTGTTGCCCAGGTCGCTGGTGTGGATCGACAGGATCGCGGGGCCCGAATAGCCGGCGGTCGGCACGAACCTGAGTCCCGCCAGTGCGGCATTGATGTCGGCAAGGCGCCCGGTAAACGCCATGGCCGGGTCGGCATCGCCATCGCCCGTCGCGAAGGAGAGGCCGCCGGTGCCCTGCAACGACAGCACGCCGTTGCTCACGGTCAGGGCGACTTCGACGATTCCGGTTCCGGCGTCGGGATCGCTGACGGAAATCGCATTGCCGCCGCTGAAGACCAGCGGCGCGTCCTGCCGCGTCGACTGCGGACCGGGCACGGTGTTGACGGGCGCCTGGTTGACCGCGCCGACCAGCACGTTGCTCGTGTCGCCCACCGAGTTGAGCGTCGGCACCGCGTCCTGTCCATTGCTGTTGCGGATGCTGCCTCCGTTCAACGACAACGTGCCAACCGTGATGCCGTCGGCATCGATCTGGCCGGCCTGGACGACGTAGCGGAACGTCGTCGCGGTCGAGCCCGAGCCGGCCAGGTAATTCGCCTGCACGCTGGTCGCGCCGATCGTCAGGCCGATGCCGGGCGCACCGGTGATCGTGACGGACTGATCCCAGTGCACGGTGAAGTCGAGGCTCTGGCCGGTTGCGTAGGTGGCGGGGGCCGGCACGGTGACGCTCGTGACGCCCGGTGCTGTGTCCGGCACTACGCTGGTGGACGCGTCCGACGGCGCGCCGGTGCCGGCGCTGTTGGTCGCCGTCACGGTGAACGTGTAGGCAGTGCCGTTGCTCAAGCCGGTGACCGTGATCGGCGCGGTAGCGCCGGTCGCGGTAATCCCATCCGGAGTGGCGGTGACGGTGTATCCGGTGACCGTCGTGCCGCCGGTGAACGCGGGCGCCGTGAAGTTCACCGTCGCCTCGCCGTCGCCCGCGGCGACGCTGCCGATGGTCGGCGCGCCCGGCAATACCGGTGCCACGGTGAACGACCGCGATACGCGCGGTGCGGCCGCGTACGTGCCGTCGCCCGCCTGGTCCGCGTGGATGGTGCATGTGCCGGCCGCGACGAACGTCAGCTGGCCGGCGCCGTCGACCGTGCACACGCCCGTCGTGCCGGAAGTGAACGCCACCGGCAGGGACGAACTCGCGCTCGCCGTCAGCGTCGGCGTCGTGCCGAAGGTCTGGACGCCGGGATTGGCGAACGTGATCGTCTGTGCGGCCTTCGGCGTGACGTCAGCCGAGGCGACCGACGGCGTGCTCGTGCCACGGCTGCTCGTCGCCCTCACTGTGAAGCGGTACGCGACACCGTTGGTCAGGCCGCCCACCACCATCGGGCTGCCCGTGCCCGCGGCCGAGTAGCCACCCGGGCTGGAGGTGACGGTGTAGCTGTCGATCGGATAGCCACCGTCGAAGGGCGTATCGAACGCCACCGTCGCCTGGCCGTCGCCGGCGGTGGCCGTGACGTCATCCGGCGCATCGGGTTCGCGCGGCGGTGCGTAGGGGAACGTCAGCGTGTTCGTGCTGCCGTTGCGGGCAGCGCCGGTAGGACGCGTGACACGCCAGCGACCCAGCGCGGTCACCTTGCCCATCGCGACGTCCATCGCGGTGGTGGTGTAGGTGAACGTGCAGTACGTGCTGGTCATGAGGTCCGCCGGGAGACCGGGGCACGACAGGCCCGACATGCCGGAAGGGCTGCCGCTGGTGAACGTCAGCGTGTCGATCGGCGTGTTGCCGGTGTCCAGACGCACGTGGAAGGTGAGCGGCTGGCCCTCGCGCGAGAACGATGGCCGGTCCGCACCGGTGATCGTCACCGTCGTGCTTTGTGCCGCGACGGGCCCGGCGAACAGCACCAGCAACATCGCCAATGCCGCGTCGACGACGCGGTGCGACCTGCCCTTGAGTCCTTCGAACAACTGCGCGCGCGACAAGACGTTGCCCGCGCCGATCCATCGCTGGATCGCGCCCCGGTGCTTCATGCATCCCCCTGTGGTGCAGCCCCCGCTCGCCACAGGAATCTGTGACGAACCTCAAACTTTCGAGGGACGCAATGAAACCATGTTTCCCGGGGCACCGCCAGAAGACGGCGTGGCGGGTCGACGCACGGCACCGCGTGACCGGGGGCCAAGGGCTGACCGGCTCAGACGATAGGGCTGCCTTGCACTTCGATCCGGCTGCGCGCTTAGTCGCTCATGGCCGATCCGCGCGCGACGCGCGTAACTGTGTCGATCAGGGCGATCCATCCACGGCGGCAGGCCCGTTGATCGTCGCCTCGATGCGGTGGCCATCCGGGTCGATCAGGAACGCCGCGTAGTAGTGCGGTCCGTATTCCGGACGCAGGCCCGGCGCGCCGTTGTCCTGTCCGCCGATGTGCAGCGCGGCCTGGTGGAAGTCGTGCACGGCCGCGCGCGACGGCGCCGCGAACGCGAGATGGAAGCCCGCACCGGGCGGCATCGCGTCCGGGCGCAGTTTCAGGCAGAGCAGGTCCTCGTCGTCGACCAGTCCGTAGCCGATGGCGGTGTCGTCCTCGAACACGCGCCGGTAGCCGAGCGCACCCAGCGCCGCGTCGTAGAACCGTCCCGCCAACGCGAGGTCGCGTACACCGATCGAGATGTGATGGATCATTCGCGCAATCCGATTGCTACTTCGAAGGATCGCGATTCTAGGACGCGCACCCGGTGCCGCCGACAGATGTCGAATGGCCTTTGACATGACGCGCGATCCCGCGCCGGGGTGACGCGCAAGGTGGCGGCAGCGCCGCCACCTGCGTCATCGTGGCTCAGGCCGCAACTGTCTCCTCGGCCAGCACCGTTTCCAGCGCGACCTCGCCCATGAACTGCCCGGTGCTCTGCGCGTTGCGCTGGTCTTCGATCGCATGCGCGAACTTCACCGCGGGATCCGCCTCAAGGCGGTCGAACAACCGCTGCAGGTTGGGATAGTCGCGGCGGTCGACGACCTGATGGTAGTCGTTCCAGCGCGCGATGCCGATGAAGTAGGCATCGGCCAGCGTGCGCTGCTCGCCCATCAGCCAGGGCTTGTCGCCCAGCATCGCCGACAGCGCCGCATGCGCCTTGCGCACCTGCGCGGTACCGAACTCGCGCAGCACGCGCTGCTGCTCCGCGTCGCCGCCATGTTCCAGTGCGAACCACAGCGGCACGTACGCGCCGAAGAACGTGGTGTTGAGGAAGGCGAGAATCTGGTTGAGGCGGTCGAACTCCGGCGTGCCCTGCGCGAAGCCGAGCCTGCGGTCGATGCCGCGCGCACCGAGGTGATTGAGGATGGCCAGGCTTTCGCTGATCAGCTGGCCGCCCTGCGTGCGCAGCGTCGGCGTCTCGCCGACCGGATTGAGGCGGCGGTAGGCCTCGCCGCTGACGACTTCGGGCATCTCGATGCGGCACAGCCGGTACGGCTGGCCGAGCCATTCCAGCGCCACGATGGAACCGAACGAGCAGCCCGAGGGCACGCCGTAGAAAAGGATGGGGGTCATGGGATCGCTCCTGGGTAGGCCGGATTCGTCCGGCGACCCGACAAGGCTATGATCGTGGACGATGGTCGAACAGTCGGCCACGATTGGACTTAGCGTCCACATACATGGTCGATAGCGTGCTCAATCTCAACGATCTTGCCTTCTTCGTCGCTGCCGTCGATGCCGGCGGTTTCGCCCCGGCATCGCGCCGGCTAGGGCTGCCCAAGTCCACCCTGAGCAAGCGCGTGGCGATGCTGGAGCAGGCGCTCGACGCGCGGCTGGTCCAGCGCACCTCGCGCACCTTCACGCTCACCGAGGTGGGACGCGACTTCTATCAGCACGCGCGCGGCGCGCTGATAGAGGCCGAAGCGGCGGAAGCCGTCGTGCGCCGGCGGCAGATGGAACCCAGCGGCACGGTGCGCATCACGGCCTCCGTTCCGGTCGCCCAGGCACAGCTCGCCGATTGCCTGCCGCGACTGGCGCGCGCGTATCCACGGCTCAACGTGCAGCTGGATGTCACCGACCGGTTCGTCGACGTGATGCAGGAAGGCATCGACATCGCGATACGCAGCCACTTCGCGCCGTTGCCCGACTCGGCGCTGGTGCAGCGCACGCTGGCCACCGAGTCGATCATCCTGGTGGCTTCGCCTTCATATCTCGCCGATCGCGAATCGTTGCAGACGCCGACCGCGCTGGAACATCACGACGGCCTGCTCAGCGGTGCGACCGCCACTACATGGACGCTTCAGGACACGGCCGACGAACGCGTGCAGGTCGCGCCACGCGCCGCGTTCGTCGCCAACGAATCGGTGGTGCTGATTGCAGCTGCCAGCGCCGGACTGGGCATCGCCTGCCTGCCCGAACGCATGTGCCGCGCCGCGATCGCACGCAACGAACTCGTGCGCGTGCTGCCCGGCTGGCACGCAGGCACGGTGACCACCACGCTGCTCATGCCGCACCGGCGCGGTCAATTGCCCGGCGTACGCGCGACGGTGGAGTTCCTGGTCGAGCACTTTCGCGCGGACAGTTGAAATCGCTGTGGAGCGCTACTGCCGCTGCCGCGCCGCGGCCCGGATGGCGCCGAGCGAAAGCACGAAGCAGAACGACCAGAAGCTCAGTCCCACCAGCAACCAGCCGATCACGCTGGGCATGAAGAAGCCGTTCACCGCGCTGCCAAGTCCGGGAACGCCGAGATCGTTCATCACCCACAGCGGCAGCATCACGCCGATCAGGATCAGCGCGTTCACCACCGGCACCAGCATCAGCAGTGCGCCGATGCCGGTAATGATGGTCGCGCGCGTGGCGGCGGTGATACGCGGGTTCATCGAGGCGCGCCATCCCTAGTCGTCGTGGCAGCGATTCTAGCCCCGGCTGCGACGCGTCCCGCCATCAACACGAAGCCTGGCCGCCGCGTGAGCAGGAAGCCGGGGAGCGCCACGCGCGGCGCCTTCAGCCGCCGCGCCGCTGGCGGAGCAGTTCGGCCGCGTGGCGCATCTCGTTCCTGGGCAGCCGGCCGTCATTGTCCGCATCAAGCTGATCGAAGTTCTTCGCCAGGCGCGGCAGCCTGGCATCGGCCTCGGTGCGCCATCGTCGCAGGGCGGCACACTGCTAACGCACGACGCCGCTTCAACGCGCGCCGACCTTCACGTCGCCCGCCAGGATGCGTCGTGCGACGAACACCGGATCGTCGCCGCCGCCCATGTCCGGCGTGACGCCCGCGCCCTCCCAGTTACGGCCGGTCTTCAGGTTGACCGGTCGCGCGTCGGGAATGGAGATCTGGTAGCCATGCGGCAACACGTCCGGCTCGCCCAGCATGTTGGCCGCGCCCGCGCTGCGCGACCCGACGACGGTGGCGCGCCCGGCCGCCTGCAGCGAGTACGCGACGAACTCCGACGCGGACGCGGACCGCCGATCCACCAGCACCACGATGCCGTGCGGATAGGCGGGCATGTCGAGCTTGGGAAGTTCTTCGAGCGTCGTGCCGCGACGGTTCTCGATGCGCTGGACCGATTCGACGTCGCCGCCGAGGAGGGCGCGCACCAGCTGGTTGGCGGTATCCGATTCGCCGCCCCCGTTCTGTCGCAGGTCGAGCACAAGGCCCTGCGTGTCGCCCAGCAGCTGGAAGGCAGCCACCAGCTTTGGCCTGGCGATGTCCCACGAGTAGAACGTCGCCAGGCGCAGATAGCCGATGTTGCCTTCCAGCACGCGCACTTCGCGCACGCCGGCGTTGGTCGGCCCCGCCTGCGCACGCCACGCCATCATCCAGTCGTCGCCCGCGCTGGCCTTGTCCGCGACGGGTTCGAAATGGAAATGCCCGTCGTATGCGTGCAGGTCGCGATTCAGGCGCGACACGAAGGCGGACGGGTCGCTGCAGCTGTCGGCGTAGCGGTTCCGCTGGGCCCAGTCGCGCACGCTCAGGGCGATCTGCGACGCTTGTTCGCGATCCACGTACTTGGCTTCGATCGCCCGTGCGGCGTGGTCCAGAACGGCCTGTTGCTCGGGGCATGCGGCGACGAGTGTGGCGAGTAACAGTGCGTACGACACGGCCTTTCTCCGGGGGTGTATTGACGATGTATAAGCACTAACATATATTTTCGAGCCATGACAATGCCGAACGCCACGCTTGGCACCCTGCTGCGCTCGCTACTGGACGAACTCGATCCGGCGGTGGAAGCCGAGTACGCCAATCTCGGCCTGGATTTCAGGCCACGATTCACGCCGGTGATCCGCGCCCTGATGCAGGAAGGGCCTTCGCGCATCAAGGACATCGCGGCCGGCACGGGTCTGACCCATTCCGCCGTGAGCCAGACCATCAGCGCGCTCATCGAGCGCGACTGGGTACGCCTGGAAACCGGCCAGGACAGCCGTGAGCGAATCGTCCACCTGACCGATTACGCGCGCTCGCAATTGCCGAGGCTCAAGAAGCAGTGGGCGGCGACCGCCAGGGCCGCGGCAAGCCTGAACGAGGACATCGGCATGCCGCTCGAGCAGGTGCTGCGCAGCGCGCTGGCGGCGCTGGAAAAGAAGAGCTTCGCCGAGCGCCTGAAGAAGGCGCGCCCGAAGTAGTCGCAGGCGCGCGTCATCGGACGATCGCACATGCCCAACGACAGTGCAGCGGCATCCCTCGCGCAACTCACCGGCGAACTGCGGGCACTCGGGCTGCGCGCAGGCGACGTCGTGATGGTGCACGCATCGCTGAAGGCGGTCGGACCGGTCGAAGGTGGCGGCGCAACGGTCGCGCAGGCGTTGCTCGATGTGGTGATGCCCGCCGGCGGCATACTCGCGTTTGGGTCGTGGGACGCATCGCCCTACATGGAAACGCTCAACGGCGCGCGGCTGGACGATGACGCTCGCGCGCAGTGGCCTGTGTTCGACCCCGCGCATGCACCGACCTATCGCGGTTTCGGACTGCTCAACGAATTCCTGCGCAAGCTGCCGGGCGCGGAGCGCAGCCCGCATCCGGACGCATCGATGATCGGCGTGGGCAGCGCCGCACCAATGGTCAGGCAGCACCCGTTGGGATGCGCCTACGGCCCCGGCTCGCCGCTCGAGCGGCTGCTACAGGCCAACGGCCGCGTGCTGCTGCTCGGCGCGCCGCCGGATTCGCTCACCGTTCTGCACTACGCCGAGGCCATCGCGGAGATTCCGGGCAAACGGCGGGTCTCGTACGAGATGCCGATGCCCGCGGAAGACGGAGGCGTGCGGTGGGTCAGGGCGGAAGACTTCGATTCCAACGGAATACTCGACTGCTTCGCCGCTGAGGGATGCATGGATGCGGTGGAATCCATCGCACGCGATTACATCCGCGAGCAACCGCATCTGCAGGGTCGCGTCGGCCATGCGCACTGCCGCCTGTTCGAAGCCGCCTCGCTGGTGGACTACGGCCGGAGGTGGCTCGAGCAGCGCTTCCGCGATGACTTGCCACACGACGAGGCGAGCTAGGGGCAGTGGACGCCGGCGAGGCTGCGTTGTCCGCGAGCAGCCACCGGCGTAGGCTCGGGCTTAGCGCACCTGGCAGGGCACCGACATGGAAGTCCCGACGCAGCACGAGCCCGTTTCTGCTCGCACGCCATTGCAGCGTGCATTTCCGCGCATCGCCTGGCTGGTGCTGGCGGTCGTGACCGTCGAGTTCCTGCTGATCACGTGGCGCAAGTACAGTCATCTGGATGCCGGCGCGTACGGCATGTTCTGGTCGCGACGCGAGTGGCTGTGGATGCACATCGGCGGCGGCGCGCTCGGCATCCTGCTGGGACCACTGCAATGGCTCACGCAATGGCGTCGCACGCGGCCGCAGGTGCATCGCAGTATTGGCCGCGTGTATCTGCTGGCGATGCTGGTCGCCTGTGCCGGCGCCGCCGGACTGATCGCCACCTCGCCTGCCGACCTGGCCTTCCGCATTGCATTCGCCGCGACGGCGCTGGCATGGCTGGCGACGGCGTTCGTGGGCTTCACGGCCATCCGCGCGCGGCGACAGCAGACGCATCAGCGCTGGATGGTGCGCAACTACCTGATCACGCTGTCGCCGATCACGTTCCGCGCGATGCTCCGCATCCCCGGCGTGATGGAGCTCGCGCCGCCGCCGGTGATGATCCCGGTGCTGCTATGGCTCAGCTGGGTCCTGCCGCTGGTGGTGCACGAAATCATCGTGCGCGGCATCGACGTCGCGCGCAGGTCACGGCGCGTGGAGAGCGGCGGTGGCGACGGCCTCGACGCCGAATCCGCCTAGCGCTGTACTTCGCCTGCATCGATGCGCACGGCCGCGCCACTAACCCGGACGCCATCGCGCAGTTCATCGGGCACTCGCACGCGAAGCACGCTGGGGCGGCCCACCTCCCTGCCCTGATGGATGACGAAGGTGCGCTGCGGCGGCAACGCATCGTGCACGGCGAGGTACGCGCCGAGAGCCGCGGCGGCCGCGCCCGTGGCGGGATCTTCGACCACGCCGCCCGGCGGAAACGGATTGCGTGCGTGGAAGGTCGCGACGTCCTCGCGCCAGACGAGGTTGATGGTGGTCCAGTCGCGGCGCGCCATCAGCGCGGCCAGCGCCTCGAAGTCGTAATCCAGACGCGACAGGCGCTCGCGCGTCGATACCGCGATGACCGGATGCCATGCGCCTGCATACGCGACCGCTGGCGGCAATGCGGGATCGAGTTCTTCGGCACGCCAGTCCAGCGCGTGGAGGATCGCGGCCAGATCGTCCGCTTCCAGCGCCGCCACGCGGGGCTCGACGCTACGCAATGTCGCGGTGAGATCCGCATCCACGTCTACCCGTACCGGGCCGGCACGCGTATGCAGCACGCGTTCGCCCGGACCGTGGCGCTGCGCGTGCGCGACCGTCGCCGCAATCGTCGCGTGTCCGCAGAAGCTCACTTCCGCCTTCGGGCTGAAGTAGCGCACGTCGAAGGAACCGTCGTCGCGCGGCGACAGGAAGGCCGTCTCGGAATATCCGACCTCGGCCGCGATGCGCTGCATATCGGCCTCGTGAAGCTCGCGCGCGTCCAGCACCACGCCGGCGGGATTGCCGCCTTGTGGATCGCTGGTGAATGCGCTGTAGCGCAGGACGTTAGCGTTCAAGTCGTTTCTCCGGACAGTGCGGCGTTGGGCGCGTCCAGGCGCACGACCAGATAGCGCAGGAAGAACTGCGTCAGCGGTCCCACGCCCAGCGCGAACAATACCGTGCCGACACCGACGGTCCCGCCGAGGATCACGCCGACCGCAAGCACGGTGATTTCGATGGCGGTGCGCACGCGGCGGATCGACCAGCCGGTGCGGCGTGCAAGGCCGGTCATCAGGCCGTCGCGCGGTCCGGGCCCGAGTTGCGCGCCGACGTACAGCGCCGTGGCGAACGCACATGCGACCACGCCGCCCAGCATGTACGCGATGCGCAGCGGCAGCGTCTGCGGCGTGTCGAACAGCATCAGGTTCAGGTCGGCGAACGGTCCCAGCAACAGCGTGTTCGCAATGGTGCCCACGCCCGGCATCTGCCGCAGCGGAATCCACGCCAGCAGCACCGCAATCGCCGTAATGACCATCACCGTGCCCAGCGACATCGGCGCGTGCAGCGAGACGCCCAAGTGGAAGACATCCCACGGCGACGCGCCCAGCGCGCCTTCGATCATCAGCGCGATGGCGACGCCATACAGCCACAAGCCGAGCATCAGGCGCAGCAGGCGCTCGGGCAAACGGCCCGCGCGAAGTTGGGCGATCGGCCCGAGATTGGCCAAGCCGAAAGAAGGGAGATCGGGTTTCATGGAGCCACCATCGCGGCAATTGGCTCTTTCGAATAGAGCCAATCGTGCGATAGTGGCCTCATGAACCGCTCCCTGGCCCCGGATCGCCTGGCCGCCCTGGTCGGCAATTTCAGCCGCGCCCCGGCCTACCGCGGCCTGCGCGTGGCCCTGCAGGAACTGATCGGCGACGGTCGCATTCCGCTGGGCACGCGCCTGCCCAGCGAGCGCGCCGTCACGCAGGTGCTGGGCGTCTCGCGCAACACCGTCACGCGCGCGTATGCCGACCTCATCGCGGCCGGATTCGCCACCGCGCGCCAAGGCTCCGGCACCTTCGCTGCGGTTCCGGTGGAGCGCCGCCGCGCGCACGACCACGCGCTTCACTCGCTCGCCGGCGCTGCGTCCGCCGAGGGCACGATCGACCTCAACTGCGCGGCAAGCGCGGCTACGCCGGGCGTTGCCGCCGCGTACGAGCGCGCTGGCGAAACTGCCTTCGTACCTGGGCACCGACGGGTACCTGCCGTCCGGCCTGCCGGTGCTGCAGGCGCTGATCGCCGAGACCTACGTGCGACGCGGATTGCCGACCACGCCGGAGCAGATCGTGATCACCTCCGGCGCGCTCGCCGGCGTCGCGATCGTCGCGCGCGCGCTCTCGCGACCGGCCGACCGCACGATGATCGAGACGCCGGTGTATTCGAACGCGATCGAGGCACTGCGCCTGGGCGGTGCGCGTCTGGTCGCCTCGCCCCTGGGCGATCCACTGGGCGAGGAAGGCTGGGATCTGGACGGCATCGAGGCGATGCTGCGCCAGACCTCGCCGCACCTGGCGTACCTGATTCCGGACTTCCAGAACCCGACCGGCTTCCTGATGGGCGACGCCGACCGCGCGCGATACGCCGCTGCGCTGCGCGCCACGCGCGCCGTCGCGATCGTCGACGAGGCGCTGCAATCAATCGCATTGTCAGACGCCGCCATGCCCGCCCCGTTCGCCGCACACGCAACCGATGCGATCACCATCGGTAGCGCATCGAAACTGTTCTGAGGCGGGCTGCGCGTGGGATGGATCCGCGCACCGCACGATCTGGTCCGCCGCATCGTCGGCACGCGCGTGCAGCTGGACCTGGGCACATCACTGTTCGACCAGCTGGTGGTCGCCGAGCTGATGGCGGACAGCGCGATCGCCGACCTGCGCAGGGAGCAGCTGCGCCGTCGCCGCGATGCGCTCGCCGATGCGGTCCGCGAGCGACTCCCCGGTTGGCGGTTCCGCGTCCCGCAGGGCGGCCTGACGTTGTGGTTGCAGCTGCCGCACGGCAGTGCGACGCAACTGGCAGCCGACGTGGAACCGGCAGGCGTCCAACTCGCGCCGGGCCCGGTCTTCAGCGTCGAGGGCGGAGCCGACAACTGGCTCCGCATTCCCTACGCCAAGCCGGAAGACCAGCTGGTCGAAGCGGTGACGCGGATCGCGCGGGCCTGGCCTGCACATGCGCCGGAAGCCACGCAGCGCCGTCGGTCCAATCGCCTGCTGATCGCCTGAGCCTATGGCTTCCCGGAAGGACGCCGGTCCGCCGACGAACGGTCATTGACGAATATAGTTAGGACTCCTACTTTATCGCCATGACGAAGCAGGACCGCCAACGCGAACAGGCTGCCGCCGGGTTGGAGCAACTCGCCTCGCTGGTCCGCGCCCAGGCCTGGCGCAGCGACGGCGTGCCCGCGCTTCCGCCCACGCAGGCATCGGTGCTGCGCATGCTGGCCGGCACGAAGGAAGGACTGCGCGCACGCGAGATCGCCCAACGCATCGGCGTCTCGCCGGCCAGCCTCAGCGATTCGCTCAAGGCGATGGAAGCGAAGGAGTGGATCCGGCGCGACGTGGACGAGATCGACCGCCGCGCTTCCATCGTGCAGTTGACGCGTCAGGGACGCGCACTGGTGACCCGGCTCAATCATCCCAACCGCGGCATGGCCGCGCTGATGCAGGATCTGGATGCCGATGATGTCGGCGCGTTGCTGCGCGTCACCCAGCTGCTGGTCGGCCAGGCGCAACAGCAAGGTCTGGCGACGGGATTGCGCACGTGCCTGGGCTGCCGCTTCTTCCAGCCCTACACCAGCGCCGATGCCGACCGGCCGCACTTCTGCGCGTTCGTCAACGCGCCTTTCGGCGACGCGGAACTGCGTGCCGACTGCGCCGAGCAACTGCCGGCCGACGATGAACTCATGGCCGCGAACCGCGAGCGGTTCCGGCTCCGGTCTCCGCCCTAGGCGGAAAAAAGTGGGCGACGACCGACTGCCATCGATCGCCGCCCGGTTCCTCCACCCACCCTGCAAGAGCAAGCAAGAGGAGATTCAAGTATGCGCCAGAAAGCCGTTTTCTATCACGCCGGTTGCCCGGTGTGCGTCGATGCCGAGCGCCAGCTCGCCGCGTCGCTGGATCCCACGCGTTTCGACGTGGAAATCGTTCATCTCGCGGAGCGCAAGGATCGCATCGCCGAAGCCGAGGCCGCTGGCGTGAAGTCCGTGCCTGCGCTGGTGCTCGGCGGGTTGCCTTTGCACATCAACTTCGGCGCTTCCATCGCCGACGTGCGCTGAGGTCAACGCCATGAAAACGCTGACACTCGCCCTGGCGCTGGCCTTGGGCGCCGCTTCCGCACACGCGCACGATGCGTCCCCGCACAAGGGCGGCATCCAGTCGAAAGCGAACTCCGCGGTGCGTGCCGACTTCGACATCGTGCACACCAGGATCACCACCGACGGCAACGTCGCAACCTTCCACATGGCCGTGTCCGGCAAGGCCGGGCGCACCACGCCCGCCGCGACGGGCAAGCTGGCCGGCAGCGACGTGTTCTCGTACGTGTGGCCGACCTCGATCGATCCGTACGAAGTCGGATTCGAGCGCGGCGCCGGCATCCTCGCGATGGCGGTCACCGCGCATCCGGATTTCGACGACACGCCGCTGTACGACGAGAACGGCGACGGTCGCCGCGACAACGACGGCGACCTGTGGCACAGCCATTGGGTGGTGCTCAAACCCAACGAAGCCTGTGGACCGGGCGCGCTGGGCGTGGTCGATATTCCGGCGGGACAGAAGCCGCGCCTGCCGAAGACCTGGCCGGGCCTGCCGCTGCTGCTGGACAGCCCCGGCTGGAGCCCGACGCTCGATGCGAAGACGGTGGAGGTGAAGGTGCCGTTCGACGACATCGGCATCGTCACCGCCGGCAGCTTCGACGGCGTCACGTCCGGCCTGCGCGTGAACGCATCGGTGCACGCGCCGCTGCTGTGCGTGGTCGACGTGTTCAAGGTGGCGTCGGGCGACCTCAGCCTGCCCGGCAAACCCAACCGCTGATGCAAGCGCCCGCACCATGACGGTGCGGGCTTTCGGAGAATGCGCATGAACGTCACCACTCACACGCGGGCGCCCGCCTGGCAGGTGGACCGCTGGTTCAACACCCACGACGCGATCACGCTGGAATCGCTGCGCGGCACGGTGGTCGTGCTGGAAGCCTTCCAGATGCTCTGTCCCGGCTGCGCATCCCATGGCCTCCCGCAGGCAGCGCGCGTGCACTCCACGTTCGCGCGCGAGCAGGTCGCCGTGATCGGCCTGCATACCGTCTTCGAACATCACGAAGCGATGATGCCGACCGCGCTGCAGGCGTTTCTCCACGAGTACCGCATCCCCTTCCCCGTCGGCGTGGATCGCGCCGGGCCGGACGGGCGCATACCGCAGACCATGGCGGCCTATGCAATGCGCGGCACGCCGACATTGACGCTGATCGACCGCAACGGCCGCATCCGCCACCAGCACTTCGGACAGGTGAGCGACCTGGTGCTGGGCGCGCAGATCGCCGGACTGCTGGCGGAGCCCGCCGTGACCGCCGATGACACGGTCCCGACGCAGGGCTGTACGCCGGATGGATGTCCGGTGGACGCGCAGCCGGCATGAGCGTCGCGCAGCCGTCCACGTTGCATACGGTGCTGACGGCTCGTGCCGTACCGTACGCACGACCGGAGACGTTCAGCGCCATCGCCAAGCAGCCGACCGCGGGTAGCGTGCGCGTCGCCGCGCTCGGCATCGAAGGCGACGAGCAGGGCGACACGCGCGTACACGGTGGCCCCGACAAGGCCGTGCATCACTACCCGTTCGATCATTACGCGTGGTGGCGCGACGAACTCGGCGAGCACCCGCTGCTGCAATCACCGGGCGCCTTCGGCGAGAACTTCAGCTCAAGCGGCTGGACCGAGGACGACGTGTGCCTGGGCGATGTCGTGCGTGCCGGCACCGCGCTGCTGCAGGTGTCGCAAGGCCGGCAGCCGTGCTGGAAACTCAACGACCGCTTCGGCCAGCCCCACGTCGCGCGGACGATGCAGCATAGCGGCCGCACCGGCTGGTATTACCGCGTGCTGCAGGAGGGCGCCGTGCAGGCCGGCGACACGCTGGAGATCGTCGAACGTCCGCATCCCGCATGGACGGTGCGACGCCTCGCCGACCTGCTCTTCAACCGCACGCTGGACCGCGACCAGTTGCAGGCAGCATCGGCGTTGCCGCTGCCTCCGTCGTGGCAGAAGATCCTGGGCCACCGCCTGGCAACCGCAACGGTGGAGTCGTGGGAGAAGCGACTGGTTGGTCCGTGAAGATCCGACCGGCCTTCAAGCACCCGCCGGCGTACGCGGCGCGAACAGGATGATCGCCGCGTGGCGACGACACTCAGCCCGTCGGCATTCCCTGGAACCGCGCGATTGACGGGTCCAGGTGATCCCAGGCGTGGCCGCGCATCGCATACGTGATGGCCTGCGGACGATAGCGTGACGGGTCGTCCAGGCTTGCCGCGTGGACGGTGAACACGCCGGGGTTTGCGGCGAAGGTCATGTACACCGGCGAGCCGCACGTCGGGCAGAAGGCGCGCGTCTTGACGTTGCCGTTGTCGGCGACGATGTCCCAGTGCGTTGCCTTGCCTTCCAGCGTCACGCCATCGCGCAGGAACGTCAGGTACGAACCGTGGCCGGTGCCGCTTTTGCGTTGGCAGTCGCGGCACTGGCAGTCGTTCATGAAGACGGGTTCGCCGTCGATCGTGTAGCGGATCGCGCCGCAGGCGCAGCCGCCGGCATAGGCCTGCCTCATGGTGTTCACCCGGAATGTTGTCGCGCGCAGCGATGCGTACGCGAAGGATCAGTGGATGTTCGTTCGTGACGATGCGGACGCCGCATCCATGTCCGCGGATACGTCGTCGAGGTTCCGCAGCACCTTCTTCCAGCCTTCGCTCATGTTGCGGTAGGCGGTGCCGTTCTTCGGCAGCACGAAGCCCGAGTGCACCAGTCGCACGCGCGTGCCATTCCCGGCCGGCGTGAGCGTCCACGTCACCACGGTGTCGAGCGGCGCACCATAGCCTTCGTTGCTTTCGTGGCCACCGCGCCAGCCGTAGACGAAGCGTTCGCACGGCACCACTTCCAGCACCTGGCAATGGATGACGCCGTCCCACTCGCCTGCGGGCGTCGTCTGGAAGGTGAAGCGGTTGCCAGGCACCGGCTCGAAGCTGCGCGGCGCCATCATCCAGCGCGCGATCAGGTTGCCCGTAGTCAGCGCCTTCCACACGGTCGCAGGCGCATGCGGGAAGACCTCGTCGACCACGATGGCCTGGGAGCCGGTCTGCAACGCGGAATCGTTCATGGGTCGATGTCCTTGAGTAGCGTGTGCAGGTCGGCGAAGCGTTCGCGCCAGAACACGCCGTAATGGCTCATCCAGTCGACCAGCGGTGCGAGGCCGTCGGGTTGCGCCCGGTAGTAGACGTTGCGCCCTTCGGGACGCTCGATGACCAGACCCGCCTGCTTCAGCGACTTCAGGTGTTGCGAGATCGCGCCCTGCGTCACCCCGCTCCCGCGGGTGAGGTCGGCGACAGTGATCTCGTCGGCTCCCACGACCCGTTCGAACACGGCACGACGTGTCGGATCGGCCAGGGCACGCATGACGGCGGTGATGTCGGCAGCTTCGGTCATGGATACACATTAGCCATCACTGATGAATTAGTCAACACTAATTTCTGACCAAGGCGCCGCCGGGCCTCAATCCATATGCTCCATGTCGTCGGGAAGGCGTACCCACGGATGCTGCCGCACCTCGTAGACCGACACGCGCGGCGGAGGAAACTGCGGGTCGGCGAATGCTCCGACCGGGATGGCGAGCATGCCCGGCACGGCGTCGAGCCAGTAGAAGACGATGGCGCCGCATTCCGGACAGAAGTGGAACCGCGCCGACGTGCCCTCGTCGCCGACGCGGGTGTATTCCGTGCTTTCGCCGGAGATGACCACGTCCTTCGCCGGGAACCGCGCCTGCACGCCGAACGCACTGCCGGTGCGCTTCTGGCAGGCCAGGCAATGGCAGACGGAGATGCGGACCGGCTCACCACGCGTGGTGACGGTGAGCTTCCCGCAACTGCATGAAGCGAAGCGATCGGTCATGGCGTTGACCTCGAAGAGCGCGCGACGAGCGCGAGGGTCAGCCGATTCTGCACCGCGGCGTCTCACCGCGCCGCAACGTCAGCACGCGCACGCCCGTCCGTGTGACGGCGACCGTGTGTTCGAACTGCGCCGACAGCTTGCCGTCGCGCGTGTACACCGGCCACTCATCCGGATGCGAGCGGATGGCCGCCTTGCCCTCGTTCAGCATGGGCTCGATGGTGAACACCATGCCTTCCTTCAGTTCGAGTCCCGTGCCGGGCCGACCGTAGTGCAGGACCTGCGGCTCCTCGTGCATCTGCCGACCGATGCCGTGCCCGCAATATTCCTTCACCACGCTGTAGCCGTTGGCGCGCGCGTGGCGCTCGATCGCATGGCCGATGTCGCCCAGCCGTGCGCCAGGGCGCACCGCTGCGATGCCCTTCCACATCGCCTCGTACGCGGTTGATACCAGCCGGCGTGCCGGATACGCCACCTCGCCCACCAGGTACGTGGTGCTGGAGTCGGCGATGTAGCCGTTCTTCTCCAGCGTGATGTCGAGGTTGACGATCTGGCCGCTGCGCAGAACGTCGTCGGCGGTCGGCATGCCGTGGCAGACGACGTTGTCGATGGACGCGTTGAGTACGTGCGGAAAACCGTACTGACCCTTGCTGGCCGGTCGCGCCTGCAGTTCATCAACGATCACCCGTTCGACGAAGTCGTTGACCTGCAGCGTGCTCATTCCTTCCAGCCGCAGCCCGCCGAGCGCGTCGAACACGTCGGCCAGCAGCGAGCCGGACTGCGCCATCAGTTCGATCTCGGCGGCGCTCTTGATCACGCGCGCCCGGATCGCAACGGCTGCGGCTGTACGCCCGCTGCGCGCAACTCACTGGCGACGATGTCCTGGAAACTGAGCTCCGGGTTCATCTCGCACAGCATGCCGACCTTGATCCAGAAGTTGGCCTGCGCGTTGATGGACCGGTGCGAGACGGTGCACGCGCGCCGCAACTGGTCGTGCAGTTCTTCATCGATGTTGACGATGCCCATGGAATGGCCTGAGGGAGGTATATACAAATCATATATGATTCATATATACCTCTCAAGCCACGACCCGGGACATGCGGGTGTCGCGCTACGCTGCCGAGTCGTCGTACTTCCCCTGTCCACAACAGCCAGATGCCGGCACAACCGCACGCCATCATCGTCACCGGGGTTTCCGGCAGCGGCAAGACCACGCTGGCGCGCGCGCTGGCCGCGCACTACGGCCATGTATACCTCGATGCCGACGACTTCCACTCCCCTGAAGCCAAGGCGCTGATGGGCGCCGGCGTGCCGCTCGACGATGCACTGCGCGAGCCATGGGTCGAAGCGCTGGCGCGCGAACTCCAGCGCCTTGCGCGGCAGGGACACTCTTCGGTGCTGGCGTTCTCGGGCCTGCGCGCGGCGCATCGGCAGCGCCTGCGTGACAGCGGCGTGCCGATGCGTTTCGTGTTCCTGCATGCGCCGCCGGACGTGATCGCCGCGCGACTCGCGATGCGCGGCGACCACTTCATGCCGGCCACGCTGCTCACATCCCAGTTAGACGCGTTGCAACCGCCTTGCGCCGAACGAGACGTCGTGGCCGTGGACGTCAGTGGTTCGCCAACGCAGGTATTGGAACGGGCGATCGCCGGACTTGATGCGCAGGTGATTGAATGACGTGGAGCTGGGGACGCACTGCTCCAGGCAGCCTCCGACGTACCCGCCGCGAACGAGTTCGGCCTTCCCTTACTGGCTTAGGCATCGCGAGCGATGCGAAGCCCATGACGATCGGCGCGCCGCGGCGGCAACGCACTCTTTCGCGGCCGTGTTCCGCGCGCAGTCGTTCCTTGCGAACTCGAGATTGGCCTGTTGCCATTCGCCGTCTTCGTACGAGCACATTGCCGGGACAGACGCGCCACGCCCGCTGTCGTCGTACGGCTCGAAGCCGCGTTCGAGCCATGGGCGGAAGGTTCTGATTGGCAGTACTTCGACGGACGCGATGCGGCCTTGCAGACCCGGCATGGCGTTCAGGGCGGCCGCTGCGACCAGCCGGGCGTCGATGTTCGGCACGAAGTCGAGCGCGCAGGATTCCGAATCCGCCTCGAATGAATCCGGCACGGCCTCGAGCGCCAGCAACACCGCATCAGGCGAACGGCTCACTGCCCGCATGGGCGAGATGCGCTTTACCTGGAAGTTCGCACCTGTGTTGCTGCCGAGCGTCAAGCCGATGCGTTGAGATGCGCGGCCAGACGCGTCGACAACCATCAGGTCGGATACCGCGGTTCGCGGTGCTTCGACGTCCACGAGCAAGCGGCAGTCGTTTCGGCCGACCTGCCGTGCAGCGTCGAACCAGGCCAGCCCATGCAAGCGGGCCGTGCGAGGCAGCAGCTTCACGGGCAGCATCCGCTCGCGCACCGCCAGTACCGCAGGAATGCTCTGACCGATGCCATCGGGCAAGGGATTCGTTGCGGCCACAAGCGCGGCGTGGATCGGAACCAGATGGTCGTTGGGCAGGATCCCGCCCATCACGACGTCCAGCCTCCGGCCTTCGAACCGGTATCGTGCCGGCATCACCGAGTGGTTCGAATGCGAGTTTCCACGCCGGTTGCCCGACCGGTAAGTGAAGGTTCGCCCGCCGTCGCGCAACACCGGTGCCAACGCCGACAGCATGGCGGCACGATCAGCGGGCGTGTCGCGCGTGAGGTGCACGGACAGCCGGGTCGCCCGATACCCGAAGACGGAAGCCAGATGGCGCTGCAAGTGCGATTCGTCCGGAAACGACAGCGGCACGAGCACCGTCGTTGCGGCCATCGCCGCAATCGTCACCCAGCGCCAAAGGGACGCGAACGTGCGGCCTCGGTGTGGTTCGGCCGATGCAGTTTGACGCGACCTGCGGGCATTGTTCCTGTGCTCGCGGCGTGTGCCCAGCAAGCGATTGATCAGCCGCCCGAACTGATGCATCGCGAGACCCGCGAGCAGCGGTACGAAGATCCAGGTGATTACGAACAGAACCGCGTGCAGTAGGGACATGCAGTTGCATCAGACCGATGAGTACGTTGAAGAGTGCGCACGGCAGCAGCCGATGCGAAGTGCTACGACGGAAACAGGATCGCCATGCCGATGGGCACCGACACGAAACCGCCCACGACAAAGCCGCCAAGCACGCTCATGAACACGCTGCGCTGCCAGGCCGCGATGAGCCCCATCACCGTGGCTGCCGCGGCAACGATGCCCGCGAGTGGAAGACCGACACCGATGAGGACGAGCATGAAGCCCAGATCGCCGATGCGATCCAGCACATCGATCGCCACGCACATGATCAGCGTGAGCACCGGATACAGCGCGAAGCTCGCGCCAATCACCTTTCCGCTGCTTACGCCTGCAAAGAGCAGACTGTTGGCCCGTTGTGTCCGACCACCTTCGGTACGATCCATATATCACCCAGTGAGAAGCTCATGCGTCCGGGCGAAGCGTATCGTCCGCATTCTTGCGCTTCAATTCGAGCTGATTCGGCAAAGAATCCGGCGTGCGCGACATGAAGGTGATCGCGCCTGTTCGACCGTCGTGCTGGCGCCGCACATGCCCAATGATCGATGCTGCGCCGTCGGGTAGGCGCGGATATGCACTGCGACGGCACACACTCCGGCCAGGCAACATTGGGCAACACGTAAAGGTCCGGTCACTAGACAAACCCTTTGCAGCCCGCATGCACCCGCCCCCGTATGCTCCGGCGCGATGCATACCCGAACCTCCCTCTTCCGCGCGCTCGGCTGGTTCGTACTGGCCAATGCCCTGTGCTTCGCGCTGATCACGGCGTGGTTCTGGCAGCCGGTGGTCGAATCGCCCGCGGACGCGCCGGCAGCGGCCTACCGCGTACTGAATACCCTGGTGCACTGGCCGCTGTTGGCGATGCTCATGATCGGCCTGCCGACGGCACTTGCCATCGTGCTGTTTCCGCGGTGGCGATCGCTCATGTGGGCGCCGTCGATCGTCGCGGGGTTGAGCGGTGGCATCGCCGCGTGCGTGATGATCGTGGATGCCGTGGTGTTCTCGCATTACCGGATGCATCTGGGGCCATATGTCTGGGGCCTGCTTGCGGGCGGCGCGGGGGAGGAGACCTTCCTGGTGTTCTCCAGGAAACTGCCATGGCTGCTCGGCGCCGCGGCTGCACTGATCGTCGTTGCCGAAGGGGCGCTGTTCGCCTTGTGCGTACGCGTCGCCGAGGGACGCCTGCGTCCACTCGCGCGCCCGTTGTGGATCGCCTGGATCGCGTTGTTCGCAGGTTCCAACCTCTGGTATGCCTGGGCCGACGCGCACTACCAGGTCAACATCACGCAGGAGAGCGGCCACTTCCCTTTCTACCGGCCGCTGACCAGCAAGCGCCTGCTGCGCCGGCTGGGCGTGACCGAAGTCGAGCAGCCGCGCGCATCGCCCGTCCACGATCGCGGCGCACTGTTCTATCCGCGGCAGCCGCTCGAGTGCGCGCCAAAGCGCCGGCCGAACGTGCTGCTGATCGTCATCGACGCGTGGCGCGCCGATCACCTCGCGCCGCAGTACACGCCCAACATCTCCGCGCTGGTGCCGGAATCGCTGCGATTCGAGCACCATGTGAGCGGCGGCAACGTCACGCGGTTCGGCCTCTTCTCGATCTTCTACGGTCTGTCCGGTAACTACTGGTGGCCTGTACTGGCGCACCAGACGCCGCCAGTGCTCATGACGGAGCTGCAACGACAGGATTACGACCTCAAGATCCTCGCCAGTTCGCCGCTGGTGCATCCGGAGTTCGATCGCACCATCTTCTCCGGCATCGAAGGCCTGCGGCTGAAGACGCCCGGGAGCACCCCTTATGAGCGCGATCGGCGCGTGGTCGCCGACATGGTCGGCTTCCTCTCCGAGCCGGCGCGTGCGCAGAAGCCATTCTTCGGCTTTCTCTGGCTGAACTCGGTGCACTCCTATGCCATCCCGCCGGAATATCCGCTGCATTTCCAGCCATCGTGGGACGAGGTCAACCACATGGCGCTGGGTCCCGACTTCGACGCCACTCCGTTCCTCAACCGCTATCGCAACGCGCTGCACTTTGCCGACGCGGAAGTCGGAAAGGTGCTGGACGCGCTGCAGCGAAGCGGCCTGGCCGACGACACGCTGCTCATCGTCACCAGCGACCACGGCGAAGAGTTCAACGACACCGACAAGAACTACTGGGGGCACAACGGCAATTTCAGCCCGTACCAGGTACGTGTGCCGCTGCTCGTGCGTGGACCGGGCTGGCCGCGCGGCACGGCGACGTACATGACCACGCACAACGATCTGGCACCCACCATCCTCACCGATGCACTCGGATGCTCCACGCCCGCGTCGGCCTACAGCCTCGGCCTGCCCCTGCGGCAGACGCAGGACCGCCGCGACTTCCTCGTCGTGGTGGACTACAACGACGTCGGCATCTACGAACCGGACCGCATCACGCTGTTCTCGCCCTTCGGCGGATTTCCCGTCTACAACCATCGCTACGATCGCCTCGACGAATCGCCTCGAATGGACCGCGTCCGCGCCGCAACGCAGGACATGATCCGCTTCAGCGTCAGGCCCGCCACGTCGGCGGCTCGCCGATAGCGTGAGGACGTGGCTAGTGGCTCTGATAAGGTAAAACGACCGTTGCCGGAAGGCCCGTCATGCCGAACTTCCTGCGAAACTACGCGATCATCGAGGCGCCGTCTTCGCTTGGCCTTGCCACTGAAGGGGTTGAGCGGCTGCCTGGCCGATTGCTGGAGCTCGGTCTCGCCGAACGCATCGGCGCACGTCTCGCCGGGCAACTCTCCGTCCCCGCACCGAGTGCTGAACGCGACCCGGAAACTGGTGTGCTCAATGCTCCGGCCATTGCTGCCTGGTCGCCGCAACTTGCCAATGCCGTGGAAGCGGTGTTGGAAGCGAATGAGTTTCCAGTGGTGCTCGGCGGCGACTGCACGATCCTGCTAGGCCCTATGCTCGCTCTCCGCCGGCGCGGGCGCTACGGCCTTCTTTTCATTGATGGGAACGCCGATTTCTTTCAGCCCGAGGCGGAGCCCAAAGGCGAAGGCGCGTCGATGGACCTCGCGTGGGTGACGGGTCATGGGCCTGGCCTGCTAACAAATATCGAGGGGCGCACGCCTCTGGTCCGGGCGGAGGATACGGTTGCCTTCGGCTACCGTGACCATGAGGATCAGAAGAGTGCCGGCAGCCAAATGCTGCCATCCGAACTCAAGGCGTTTGACCTTCCCGCGATCCGCGCGATGGGCGTCGAAGCGGCCGCGCGCGTAGCCGTCGAGCATCTGACCCGCCCCGGGCTCGACGGCTTCTTCGTCCATCTCGATGCCGATGTGCTCGACGATGCCATCATGCCAGCGGTCGACTTCCGCGTGCCCGGCGGGCTGTCCTGGAATCAGCTAAGGATAGTGCTGCAGGTAGCGCTTGAGAGCGGCAAGGCAGCGGGACTTGAAGTGGCAATCTATAATCCCGCCCTCGACGAGGATGGCAGCGCCGGCCGCGGGCTTACCGATGTGCTAGTCGCGGCGCTAGCCGACTGAACCATGCGGATCGCACTTTCGGCAACGACGTATTTGCCAGCGCATTTTCTGCGGCGTGGCCCAAGTGCAGGTGGTCAGCATTACGATCAGGCCCGGGGCGACCGCGCCGGCGCGTCAACATGTTTGACGCTGGGCCTGCCGCAAGCATCTGCGTTCTTTTGCGATGGCGGACGTTTGGCCGGCGAGTCCGCTTGAGGTTCAAGGCATAACCAGACTTCCTGTCTCGACGCCGCAATCACGAACATCGTCACCTCGCTCCTCCAGGTTGGCGGAGGAAATGCAACGATCCTTCTGCACGCCGGCGGCAGACCAGGAACCATCGGCTATGTGAACCATCAAGCCGGCCTGATTCGGCGCGACATGGTCGGCCAGTACGTGGCGGTCCGGATAGTCGCCGCCGTTCTGGGGGCGGAAGGCAATGGGTTCTTCCTCGAACAGCCGTTCCACCCGACCTCGCCAGGCAGCGGCGGCTTCGGCCATGCCCTTTGCATCGAGACCTGCAGCTCCATAGACCGCGAAGGTGGGCAATACCTGCATGCCGGGGAAGAACAGCGTGCCATGCGTTATGGGAAAGAGCAGTTGTTCCAGCGGTCCGTTGATGCCACGAGACGAGTAGTCGATCGCCGGACCGCCGACGGACACGGCAAGCAGCGCACGTTTCCCCGCCAAGCCGCCTTGGCCGTAGCGATAGGTGTTGCCTGCATCTCGATATCCATAGGCCAGGCCATAGGCCCATACCCGGTCCACCCATCCCTTCATGATGGCCGGCATGCCGAACCACCAAAGAGGGAACAGCAGGATCACTGCATCGGCGGCCAGGACCTTTCGCTGTTCCTCCTCGACATCGGGCGTCTGGCAACCGTTGGCGAATGCGTGTCCCGATTCCTCGATGAAGGACAGGCGATCCTGATTGGCGCGCTCTGGAAAATCCTGATCGTCGAACACCGCCTTCCATCCCATGGCGTACAGGTCTGACTCCATGACGTCATGACCTTGGGCCTTCAGCACCTCGATGGCGGTCTCGACGAGTTGATGCGTCACGGACGTCCGTTCGGGGTGGGCGTGGACAAGAAGAACCTTCATCAACGGTGCTCCATCGGCGAATGGAGGTACGTTAGGCCTGTGTTCGCTATAGTAGAAATGAATTTGACGGATTCCTGGTATTGGAATGACAAATTCCCTGAGGCGCGTCGATCTGAATCTGCTGGTCACGCTCGACGCCTTGCTGATCGAGCACAACGTGACCCGCGCGGCCGAGCGCCTGCACCTTTCGCAGCCCACCGTAAGCTTGCAGCTCGCCAGGCTGCGGGAATTCTTCGGCGATCCGTTGCTGTTGCCCGGTCCTCGCGGCATGCGTCCGACCGCGCGTGCCGACGAGTTGCGTGAACCGCTGCGACAAGCGCTGGCTGCCCTGGAGCACGCGGTGGCCCCGTCGCAGCCTTTCGATCCCGCCCAGGCCAGGCAGACCTGGCGCATTGGTGCATTCGATTACAGCGAGTTCACCATCCTGCTGCCCGCCCTGACAGCACTGCGCGCAGCTGCGCCGGCGACACGCGTGGCCGTCGTACAAAGCGCTCCCTCTCAAGTGGCAAGGAAGGCGGAGCAAGGAGACATCGACCTGGCGTTCCTCACCGGTGCCGAAGCGCCGTCGGACCTGCGCCGCCGACTGATGTTCACCGAGCGCTATGTGTTGGCTGGTCGCGCTGGGCATCCCGGTCTGAAACGCCGTCCGACCCTGGCGCAGTTCTGCAAGCTCGGCCATGCGATCGTGTCGCCCGACGGTGGCGGATTCCATGGCGTGACGGATACCGCGCTGGCGGAGCGGGGCATGACACGCCAGGTCGCGCTGTCCGTGCCGCACTTCCTGTTTCTGGGCGCAGTGTTGGCGAGCACCGATCTGGTGGCGATGGTGCCGTCGCGGTTGGTGCGCGGCAATGCCGCGCTGCAGGTGGTCGAGCCGCCGCTCGACGTTCCGGGTTTCGAGATGTTCATGCTCTGGCCCGAGCGAGTCCATCGCGATCCAGGGCACCAATGGTTGCGCGAACACATTGCCAGTTCGATATGAGCGCTGCCGTTAGAGCGCCCCCAGACATCCTCGCTGCCTTCGCTTCTTTCAACTCAAGCAAGCGGAATCGAGATCAGAACGTAGGGCGCAACAGTATTGCGCCGTGGTCTGCGACTGATTGATCTCACCACACGTCTCCGCGAGCACGTTCAACTCGTGCCGCCCTACTTCAGTCGTGCTCCACCGACCCAGTGGAGGCGAAGAAGAACGAGCGAGCAGCAGCAGCGAACAACTTGTTCCCAAGCATGGTGGGCCCAGCAGGATTCGAACCTGCAACCAAGGGATTATGAGTCCCCTGCTCTAACCGTTGAGCTATAGGCCCGTGGGCTGCGCAGTTTAGCAGGGTGCCGATGCGCGCCCGCGGGTTACGCGGGCGCTCTCCATGGCTCCGCTCAGCGGGCCGACATGGAATATGGGCGCTGGTCCGTGGCGGTGCCCCAAGTCTTGTTGGGCTGGGCCTGCATGACGAAGCGCAGTTCGCCGCCGGCCAGGATTTCCTCGTGGCTGATGTACGCGCGCTCCAGCGGTTTGCCGTTGAGCGTGGCGCTGCCGATGTAGTGGTGCGCCTCGTCCAGGCCTTCGGCGATGACGGTGAAGCGCTTGCCGTTGGGCAGGTTGAGCGTGGCGCGCGGCAGGAATGGGCGGCCGATGACGTACTGGTTGCTGCCCGGCGCGACCGGGTAGAAGCCCAGCGCGGTGAACACGTACCAAGCCGACATCTGGCCGAGGTCGTCGTTGCCTGCCAGCCCGTCGGGGCGCGGTGCGTACTGCGTGGACATGATGTGGCCCAGTCGCGCCTGCGTACGCCACGGCTGGCCCGCATACGCGTACAGGTAGGCGACATGGTGGCTGGGTTCGTTGCCATGCGCGTACCAGCCAATCAGGCCGGTGATGTCTTCCATGTGTTCGAAGATCTTCGGATCGACCTTGGCATCGAACACCTGGTCGATGCGCGCGAGCAGCTGCGCTTCTCCGCCATGTGCGGCGGCGAGACCGGCGATGTCGTGCGGCACGTACCACGAGTACTGCCACGCATTGCCTTCGGTGTAGTCGGTGCCGTAGCCGCTGGCGGTGGGATCGAACGGTTCGCGGAAACTGCCGTCGCGCTTGCGCGCACGCATGAAGCCGGTGCCCGGATCGAACGCGTTGCGCCAGTTGGCCGCGCGCTTCTCGAACTGCGCGGCGACGTCGTTGCGACCCATGGCCTGCGCCATGCGCGCGATGGTCCAATCGTCGAACGCGTATTCGAGCGTCTTCGACGCCGCCTCGCCTTCTTCGTCGATGGGCACGTAGCCCAGCTGCATGTACTGCGCGATGCCGTCGTAGGGGCCGTAACTGGCGCTGTCGACCATCGCCTGCAGCGCATGGTCCGCATCGAAGCCACGGATGCCTTTCATGTAGGCATCCGCGATCACCGGCACCGCGTGGTAGCCGATCATGCACCACGTCTCCTGCCCATGGAACGACCACACGGGCAGCACGCCGTACGGGCTGTGGCGATGCGAGGCAAGCAGCGAGTTGATGAAGTCGGCATTGCGCTGCTCCGGCTGCACCAGCGTCAGCAGCGGATGCAGCGCGCGGTACGTGTCCCACAGCGAGAAGGTCGAGTAATGGGTGAAGCCCTCGGCCTGGTGCACCGCGTTGTCGGGCCCGCGATAGCGGCCGTCGCTGTCCATGAAGAGGCTGGGGCCCATCAGCGTGTGGTACAGCGCGGTGTAGAAGCTGCGCTTCATCGCTTCCGGCGCATCGATGTCCACCGCAGCCAGCGCCTGCGTCCATTGCATCTTGGCGTCGCGGCGCACGGTATCGAAATCCCACCCCGGCATCTCGGCATCGAGGTTGGCGATGGCGTTGTCTTCGCTCACCGGCGAGATCGCGACCTTGACGATCATCGTCTGCCCGGCGGCATCGGCGAAGTCGAACGCGCCGACGAGTTGCCGTCCCTCGATCTGCGCACGCTGGCGCGGGTCCTTCTCGCCCGGAGGCGGAAAGCCCTTGTAAACCACGTCCTGCTCGGTGTCGTGCAACTGGTGGCCACTCACCGGTCGCGAGAACCGCATCGCGAAATACAACTGCCGGCCGGGTGCCCAGCCGCGCGTTTCGCGGAAGCCGGTGACCGTGCCGTCGGGACGAAGGCGCAGGCGCGACCACTGCACCTTGCCAGGGTAGTCGTACATGCTGGTGCGCAGGTCCACCAGCACATGCGCGGGCTTGCCCTTGGGGAAGCGGTAGCGGTGCACGCCGACGCGCGCGCTGGCAGTGAGTTCGGCGCGGATGCCGTAATCCTGCAGCGTCACGGCGTAGTAGCCCGGTTCGGCGGTCTCGCCCTCGTGGCTGAAGCGGGAGGTGTAGCCGCTGCCGGGCTTCGATACGTCGCCGCGCTCCAGCTTCACCTCGCCTGCGATCGGCATGACCAGCACGTCCCCCAGATCCGAGTGTCCGGTGCCGGAGAAATGGGTATGCGAGAAGCCGACGATGGTCTGGTCGTCGTAGCGGTAGCCGGCGGCCCAGTCGTAGCCCTCCTTGCGCGACTTGATCTGGGTGTCCGGGCTCAGCTGCACCATGCCGAAGGGAACCGTCGCGCCCGGGAAGGTGTGCCCTTCGCCGCCCGTGCCGATGAAGGGATCGACCGCGGCGTAGGCGCGGCTGCCGGCGTCCGTCGCCGTCGCCGTCGCCGTCGCCGTCGCTGCCGACGCGACGCCAGCGGCCGCCCACAGGCACAGGACCGCGCCGAGCCGGCGCAACGGAGAAGAACAGGCATGAGGGGACATGGAGGCTCCTGGTCCTGGCGGCGCACCGGCCGGAATTTAGATCGTTCTAAACGGCGCACCCTAGCACGCAGTCCGGCGGGTCTCATGTTGCGGCGCAAGGTTGCGACCCCGTCAGCGAAGTCGCAGGATGCGGCAATTTAGAACGATCCAAATCCATGCGCGCCAACCCGGCCTTCCTGCCATGAGCGCTCCCATGCCGGCTTCCCGCGGCCGCGTGACGCTGACCGACATCGCACGCGCCTGCGACCTGTCGCGCGCGACGATCTCGCTGGTGCTGCGGGGCAGCCCGCTGGTGAATGCCGAAACGCGCGCGCGCGTGGAGGCCGAACTCAAGCGGCAGGGCTACGTCTATCACCGCGGCGCGGCCAACCTGCGGCGCAAGGTATCGTCGGCCGTGGCGCTGGTCATCAATGACCTGTCCAATCCGTTCTTCGCCGAGTTCGCCGCCGGCGTCGACGAGGCGCTGGCGGACGCGGGCTACGTGACCCTGCTCGGCAGCACGGGCGAGTCGGCCGAGCGCCAGCAGGCGGTGCTGTCCTCGCTGCTGGAGCACGACCCGGCCGGCATCATCCTCTCGCCGGCGGAAGGCAGCGATGCCGCGCGCGTGCGCAACCTGCT
Organism: Lysobacter sp.; assembly: GCF_035655815.1. Taxonomy (NCBI): domain Bacteria; kingdom Pseudomonadati; phylum Pseudomonadota; class Gammaproteobacteria; order Lysobacterales; family Lysobacteraceae; genus Lysobacter; species Lysobacter sp. The sequence continues at coordinate 7,215 of NZ_DASRTS010000001.1, read as the reverse complement.
CGGCACGCGCACGCCGATGCTGGTGTTCAACCGCGAGCTCGGCGGCGAATGGGATTACCTGGCGCTGGACAACGTGCGTGGGGCGCGGCTGGCAACCGAACACCTGATCGCGCAGGGCCACCGACGCATCGCGTTCTTCGGTGGACATCAGGATTCCAGCTCGTGCCGGCAGCGACGCGAAGGTTATCGCGCAGCGCTGCACGACGCCAGCATCGCGCCGCAACCGCAATGGCTGGTGGAGTGCGCGCCCACGCGACTGGAAGCGGCGCGGCAGACGGGCGCGCTGTTCGTGCGCGATCCCGCGCCGACCGCGGCGGTCTGTTACAACGACGCGGTCGCGCTGGGCCTGATGGCCGGGCTCGCCACGCGCGGACGTCGCGCCGGCCAGGACTTCGCCGTCACCGGTTTCGACGACATTCCCGAAGCGGCCGTCAGCGCGCCGCCGCTCACCACCGTCGCGGTGGAACCGCGCGCCCGCGGCCGGCAGGCGGCGGAGCTGATCCTGCAGCGGCTGCGCGATCCGCAATCGCCTGCCATGTTGACCATTCCGCCCGCGCGCCTGCTGGTGCGCGCCAGCAGCCAGGTCGTGCCCGACGGAGCCAGCGCATGAGTCGCAGCACGCTTTCGACCACCGCGGCCATCGCGGTGCTGACGACCATCTTCTTCACCTGGGGCGCGCTGACCAGCCTCAACGACGTGCTGATCCCGCATCTGAAAGCCGTGTTCGAAATGAACTACGCGCAGACGATGCTGATCCAGTTCACCTTCTTCAGCACCTACCTGCTGATGTCGCTGCCGGCCGGCAAGGTGGTGGCGCGGCACGGCTACAAGCGCAGCATCGTCATCGGCCTGTGCGTGGCCGGCATCGGCGCGCTGCTGTTCTTTCCGGCCGCACGCATTCCTTCGTATCCGCTGTTCCTGTTCGCGTTGTACGTGCTGGCCAGCGGCATCACGCTGCTGCAGGTGTCGGCCAATCCGTACATCGCGTTGCTGGGCGATCCGCAGAGCGCGTCGAGCCGGCTGACGCTGGCGCAGGCGCTCAACTCCTTCGGCCATACCATCGCCCCGGCGCTGATCGGTCCGCTGATCCTGTCAGTGGCGGTAATCGGCAGCGCCGAGCTGGCCCAACTGCCGCAGGCGCAGCAGGTGGCGTATCGCATCGCGCAGGCGGAGTCGGTGCAACTGCCGTACCTCGGCATCGCGCTGGGACTGTTCGTGCTGGCGATGTTCGTGGTGAGGTTCCGGCTGCCCGCGCTGACCGAAGCGACCGAACAGGCCGACCAGCAGCGCCACACCTTCGGCGAAGCGCTGCGTCATCGCCGCCTGCGCCTGGGCGTGCTGGCGATCTTCCTGTACGTCGGCGCGGAAGTGGCCATCGGCAGCTTCCTGATCAACTACATCGCCGACGCGCGCATCGGCGCCATGAGCGAGGCCGACGCCGCCCGCTACGTTTCGTATTACTGGGGCGCGGCGATGGTCGGTCGCTTCATCGGTTCATTCCTGCTGCGCCGCATCGAGCCGCGCGTGCTGCTGGGTGCGTTCGCACTTTTCGCCATCGCGCTGCTGGCGATCACGATGTCCAGCGCCGGCCCGGTCGCGATGTGGAGCGTGATTGCTGTGGGCCTGTTCAACTCCATCATGTTCCCGACCATCTTCACCCTGGGCATCGACAGGCTGGGCCCGCTGACCAGCAAGGCCTCGAGCCTGCTGGTGATGGCCATCGTCGGCGGCGCGGTCGTGCCGCTGGCGCAAGGACTGCTGGCCGATCGCATCGGCGTGCAGATGGCCTTCGTGCTGCCCCTACTCTGCTATGGCTACATCGCCTGGTACGGCTTCCGCGGCGCGCGGCGCGAACGGGCCGATGCCGCCGTCCCGTCGGTGGTGCAGTCGTGACCGCCACTTCCGCACACACGGCCATCGTCTGTTTCGGCGAGGCATTGATCGACTTCCTCGCGTTGCCGCCGGAACCGGGCCAGCCGCGCCACTTCGTCGAGTTCGCCGGCGGCGCGCCGGCCAACGTGAGTGCCGCGGTCGCGCGACTGGGCGGGCAAGCGCGCTTCGTCGGCATGCTGGGCCGTGACATGTTCGGCGAGTTCCTGATGTCGCAACTGCGCAGCTTCGGCGTCGATACGCGCTACACGGTGCATACCTCCGAGGCGCGCACGGCACTGGCGTTCGTTTCGCTCGAGGACGACGGCGAGCGCAGCTTCAGCTTCTACCGGCCACCCGCGGCCGACCTGCTGTTCCGCGAGGAGCACTTCGACCCGCGGTGTTTCGACGACGCCGCCGTGCTGCACGTGTGTTCCAACAGCCTGACCGAGACGGAGATCGCCGATACCACGTTGGCCGGCATGCGCCTGGCGCGCGAGCGCGGCGCGATGGTGAGCATGGACCTCAACCTGCGTCCATCGCTGTGGCCCGAAGGCGTCGACCCGGCGCCACGGCTGTGGGATGCGCTGACGCACGCGGACGTGGTGAAGCTGTGCCGCAGCGAGGCCGACTTCCTCATCCGCCGCGCGGGCGGGCACGACGCCATGCTGCGCCGGCTCTGGCAGGGCCAGGTGCGCTGCGTGTTCATCACCGACGGCGGCAGTCCGATCCGCTGGTTCACCCGCGAAGCAAGCGGCGAAGTGCCCGCGTTCCGCATCGATGCGATCGATACCACCGCGGCGGGCGATGCGTTCGTCGGTGCGCTGCTCACGCGCCTGGTCGAGCGCGACATCACGGCCGGAACGCTGCCTGCGTGGCTGTCGGACGAGGCGGCGATCGTCGATACGGTGCGCCATGCCGCGGCGGGCGGCGCGCTCGCTGCCACGCGTCATGGCGCGTTCGCGGCGATGCCGACGCGCGACGAGATCCACACCCTGCTGAGCACGCAAGCATGAGCCAGGCCGGCAATCCCGATTTCCGCAGCGAGGCGTTCCTGCGCGCGCACATCACCGACACGATGGCCTTCTACCATCCGCGGGCGATCGACCCGGCGGGTGGCTTCTTCCACTACTTCCTGGATGACGGCAGCGTTTACGACGCATCGCACCGGCATCTGGTGAGCAGCACGCGCTTCGTCTTCAACTACGCGATGGCGGCGCGCGAGTTCGGCAACGCCGAGTACGTCGGCTTCGCGCGGCACGGCCTGCGCTACCTGCGCGACGTGCATCGCGATGCGCAAAGCGGCGGTTACGCCTGGACGATTCGCGACGGCGTCGCGGAAGACCGCACCAACCATTGCTACGGCGTGGCGTTCGTTCTGCTGGCGTACGCCACGGCGATGAAGGCCGGCATCGACGAGGCCGCGCCTTGGCTCGACGAAACCTGGGACTTACTGGAACTGCGCTTCTGGGACCCCGGCGCTGGCCTATATCGCGACGAAGCCGACGCGGAGTGGAACTTCTCCAGTTACCGCGGCCAGAACGCCAACATGCACATGTGCGAGGCGATGCTGGCCGCGTACGAGGCGAGCGCGCAGCCACGTTACCTGGAGCGTGCCCTCACGCTGGCCGACCACATGACACGCCGCCAGGCAGCGCAGGCCGGCGGCCTGGTGTGGGAGCACTACGACCAGGACTGGAACATCGACTGGGACTATCATCGCGACGATCCCAAACACCTGTTCCGTCCATGGGGCTTCCAGCCGGGCCACCAGACCGAATGGGCGAAGCTGTTGCTGATCCTCGATGGCCATCTCCGCGATTGCGGCACGCCACAGCCGTGGCTGCGCGACACGGCGCGGCATCTGTTCGACACCGCGGTTGCGCGCGCGTGGGACGACGAATTCGGCGGCCTCCAGTACGGCTTCGCACCGGCGCCGGATTACGCAGTCTGCGACGACGACAAATACTTCTGGGTGCAGGCGGAGTCGCTCGCCGCCGCCGCTCGGCTGGCCGAAGCGACCGGAGACGACGCGTACTGGGACTGGTACGACCGCCTTTGGGACTACGCATGGCGGCACTTCGTCGACCACCGCTACGGCGCGTGGTACCGCATTCTCGACCGGCGCAACCGCAAGTACGGCGACGAGAAGAGCCCCGCCGGCAAGACCGACTACCACACCATGGGCGCATGCCATGACGTCCTGCACGTGTTGCGCACGCGCGCGAAGGGAGAACGTTGAGATGCGATCGGACCTTCTTCGTTCCTCCTTGCTCGCCTGCCTGCTATTAGTCCCCACGATCGGCGTCGCGGCCAAACCTCCCCATGAAGTAGAAGCCGCGACGTCGATCGTCTACACCGATGCGCAGGCCGCACGCGCTGCGGAACGGGTGAAGGCGGAATTCCTGCATGCCTGGCGCGGCTACCGTCGCCATGCGTGGGGCCACGACGCACTCAAGCCATTGAGCAACACCGCGCACGATTGGTACGGCCAGTCGTTGCTGATGACGCCGGTCGATGCACTCGACACGCTGATCCTGATGGGGCTGAACGAGGAGGCACGCGATGCACGCGAGTTGATCGCCACGCAGCTGTCGTTCGATCGCGACATCGACGTGAAGCACTTCGAGATCGTCATCCGCCTGCTCGGCGGATTGCTGTCCGGTTACCAGCTCACCGGCGACCAGCGCCTGCTGGATCTGGCGAAGGACCTGGGCACGCGGTTGCTGCCGGCGTTCGATTCGCCCACGGGCCTGCCATACGTGTACGTGAACCTGCGCACCGGCAAGGCGCGCGGGAACGAGAGCAATCCCGCCGAAGCCGGCACGTTGCTGCTCGAGTACGGCACGCTGAGCAAGCTGACCGGCAACCCGGTGTTCTACCAGGAGGCCAAGCGCGCGCTGACCGAGACCTACAAGCGCCGCTCGAAGATCGGCCTGGTCGGCGAGCGCTTCGACGTCACCACCGGCCAGTGGACGCAGACACGCAGCCACGTCGGCGCGCGCATCGACTCGTATTACGAATACCTGTGGAAGTGCTGGACGCTGTTCGGCGACGAGGACTGCCGCGCGATGTGGCAGGACAGCATCGCCGCGGCCAACCGGTACTACCCCGAGGAAGTGGACGGCGCGTTGTGGGTCGGCCACGTGGACATGCACACCGGCAAGCGCCTGGCCAGCCGCTACGGTGCACTCCATGCGTTCTGGCCCGGGCTGCTGGCGCTGTCGGGCGACATCGCGCAGGCGCGCCGCCTGCAGGAGTCGTCGTACGCCATGTGGAAGCAGCACGGCCTCGAGCCGGAGGCCTACGACTACCGCAAGCGTGAAGTCACCTCGCCCGGCTATCCGCTGCGGCCGGAGATCATCGAATCGGCGTGGTACTTGCACCGCCTGACCGGCGATGCGCAGTACCGCGCGATGGGTGAGCAGATGCTCGACGACTTCGTTCGCTACACGCGCACCGATTCCGGCTTCGCCACGCTGAAGAACGTGGTGACCAAGGAGAAGGCCGACGATATGGAAAGCTTCGTGCTGGCCGAGACGCTCAAGTACTTCTACCTGCTGTTCGCACCACCGCAACGCTGGACCCGGCAAAGGTCGTGCTGACTACGGAAGCGCATCCGCTGCGGCGGACGTGGGAGTGACTCACGCGATCACTCCGGTCATCACGAGAGCGACGACGACCGGCAGCATCACGACGAACGCGACGACGCAGCAAAGCAGCCCGACGCCGAAGGCACGCCAGTTCGAGTAGGTGCGGCCGCTTGCGCAGTACTCGTCGATGCGCTCGCCCTGCAGGTGCTTGGCGAGGTACGACGCAGCAAAGAGCTGCGGAAGCGTGAAGGCGATTGCCGGCACGCTCTCGGGCAGCGTGAACACCAGCGCGAAGACGAGCACGGTAGCAAGCGCACCCGAGGCCACCGCCTGCCGCGCACGAGCGTGGTCGCCCAGCGCGCGGTAGTTGCGCGACATCAGCCAGCCGGCGGCCAGCGGCGTGCCCATGAAGGTGCCGAGCACGATACCCGAGACCCGGTACAGCCGGGCGCCCGGTTCGGCAATCGCTGCGTCGAGCGGCGCTACGGCCGGGCTTCGGTATGGATTCGTCTCATCCATTGGATCCCCATGCATGCCGCCCCCGCGGCTCCGCCGAGCTTACGCTATCGGTGCTAGGTCACGCTGCTGACAGCACGCTGTCAGTCACTGCGGTCCAAGCTGGCGGTCCCAACACAAGGAACAACGCATGGACACGAAGACCAATGACATCGCTCAGGTCGCACAACGCCTCGTCGAACTCTGCCGCACCGGTCAGTACGACCAGGCGCAACAGGAGCTCTACGCCGAGGACGCCATCAGCATCGAGGGCGACGGCCAGAAGCCCGATGCGGTCACCCGCGGCAAGAAAAATGTAAATTTGGAGTAACTCTAAATTCCTAAAACTATCTGATAAGGCTTAAATCCTTCTAGCACTGCATCAGAAACTAGCTGAATAAAAGGCTCTGTCTTTTCATAAGCCATCCATTGATCCAATGCTTCATAGTAAGCCAAACGATTCTCTACTGTAATCACGCATGGTGGATAACCAGCTTTCATTAGTTCCAAGTTCATGAGTAGACGTGATGTACGGCCATTACCATCAATAAAGGGATGAATACCAACGAAATCAGCATGAACTTTGGCTGCACGTTCAATGGGATGAAATGTATGGGCGGCACTATTATACCAATCAACTAAATGAGTCATCTTGTCATTTAATAGAGTGTAATCAGGTGGCATAGTTGTAGCACCAGAGATTAAGACATTCTGTTGGCGATATCGACCAGCATTGTCATCGTCAATATTTTTTAAAATGAGCTGATGAATATTTCTAATTTGCCATTCAGAAAATGGTTCTTCTTTTCGAATGATGTCTTCAACATAAAAAATAGCATTTCTATGATTAATGGCTTCGAAGTGTTCTCTTAATGCTTTTCCACCAACAGTAATTCCTTCTAAGACTACTTTGGTTTCTAATAGAGTGAGCGTATTACCTTCAATAGCATTGGAATGGTAAGTCCATCGAACAATAAGATCCTCTTGTAAGTTTTTGACAATAGAAGTGGAAAGAGGGCGATGCTGATCTAATTTAGCTTTCAAATCATCAATAATTTCAAACATTACCTCTGTCCTAGAGTTCTCATTTATAAGCAATAATACATTAAAAATAATTTGCAATATATGAAATGATATAACATTACAAATTTTATCCAGATTTAAATGTGCTATACTTTTATACATTCATTGAAAGGTTTTTTCTAAGCCCTAAGTTTCAGAAATACCACCGAAACTTTAGTGGGTCAAAATTGGGTCA